>NZ_JAUBRJ010000180.1:0-1402 GCF_036701805.1 Microcoleus sp. N3A4 | reverse complement strand
CATATGTGGACGGCCCCTCGCTTACAAGGTTCAAGCAGCAGCTGATCGGATGGTTTGCGTTCATATGTCCGGCCTGTTGGTGCAGCCTCACATGACCGCTGGCCAAGATGGATTCCGCGGCGCGAGTTCCTAACACGTACGCGACCTCGAGGGCCGATGCGGCGTTCGGAGTTTCTTGCGCTCTGGATCGATCGATCACACCATCTGCTTTCTTCTTGCAAGTTTCCGGTTATCGGCCTGGCACGTAGCGCGTGCTGCGCTCCCCGTGACTGGCTGATTTCATGCAGCTCTCGCCAGCGATGTGGCTCCAGCAGGTGCCTGGTAATCCTGGTCGGTGACCATGAGCTTCCACGCGATGCGCGCCATCTTGTTCGCCAAGGCGACCGCGACCAACTTTGGCGGTTTCCGCTTCAGCATCTCGAGGATCCAGGGCGAAGCATGCTTGCTTCGATCATTGCGGATATGGCGGAGCAGCGCTGTAGCTCCGACCACGAGTGTTCGTCTGAGCAGGGCGTCACCAGCACGGGTTATGCTGCCCAGCTTCACCCGGCCGCCGGTTGAGTGATCACGCGGCGTCAGACCGATCCAGGCGGCGAACGCGCGACCGGACTGGAAGTCTTCCGGTGCCGGCGTCTTTAGTGCCAGCAATGTCGCGCCAAGTGTTCCGACACCCGGTATCTGAGCCACCCGCCGGCTTCGCGCGTTCGAGCGGTGCCATTCAGCAAGCCTCCCGTTGACTTCCTTAATCCGTGCCCGCAGCAGTGCCAGCTCCTCGGCATGCATTGCGAACAGATCGCGCGCGAGATGCGGGACTTCGGGATCGGCAGCGATGCGATCAAGTAGCGGTTCCACGCGGCAGGTTCCGGAGCCAGCGATCAGCCCGAACTCGGCAGCGTGGCCGCGGATCGCACTGCAGAGCTGAGTGCGCGTTCGGATTAACCGGTCGCGCATTGTGACCAGCATCAAGGCCGCCTGATTGTCCGCCGACTTGATCGGAACGAAGCGCATTGTAGGCCTGCTCATCGCCTCGCAGATCGCTTCTGCATCGGCTGCGTCGTTTTTGCCGCGCTTGATATAAGGCTTGATATAGGCAGGCGGAATCAACTTCACCGAGTGCCCAAAGCCGGTAAGCGTCCGACCCCAGTTGTGCGAAGCTCCACATGCTTCGATCGCCACTTGCGTTGGTGGCAGCTTTGAGAAGAACTCGATCATCTCTTTGCGGCGAAAAGTTTTGCGCAGCACCGGCCTTTCGGCAGCATCGACACCGTGCAGCTGGAACACATGCTTTGACGTGTCCATCCCAATGCGGATAATATCGTTCACGGACGGTCTCCTTCTTGAGGTTTTCAACGACTCAATCTTGGCACATTTGATGCCGTTTGGGGGCCGTCCACCCCAACAC
>NZ_JAUBRJ010000100.1:0-21701 GCF_036701805.1 Microcoleus sp. N3A4 | reverse complement strand
AATTAATTATGAAATGGAACCGAAAGATCAAAAACAAAGGTAACTTAATTAATGCAGTTTAGATGTCGAACAGCTTATCAATTTAATCTCCTTGCCATAACGTCTACCTCCATCGCTCAGCGCTGACATCCTTGATGTTTTCTCTGATGCTGGCGGTGGGTTTGACTCCCCAACTGCTCTCTCTGCGTGCGATCGTCGCCTTAACCTGGCTCGTTGTGCCCAGATAATGGCGAAAAAGCGGGCGATCGTGAAGCGCTTACCCGCGATCGAAAGCTTTGGCAGTATGAATGTGTTTTGTACTGATAAAAACGGGTACGCTGACGGAAACAGAGGTGAAAATTCACTCTGCGCTTGATGTGGAGGCGAAAGAAAGCGATCGCGTTGTACTTTACGCTTATTTGAATGCCCCATCTGAGTCATTCGATTTTAGATTTTAGATTTTAGATTTTCGATTGACCCCACGGATCGAGCACGTGGCGGGTACCATCAAGAAATTCTTGGTCAGGTTATGTCAATCCGATCGATCGATTCCGAACACAAAAAATTCGACATTTTTAGCTATCAAAAGCTAGATGAAGTGTCCTATGACTTTAACCGCAAACGTCTCAGCATCCTGTTCAAAAAAGATAGCACACACCTGATTGTCACTAAAGGTGCACTGAACAATATTCTGGATGTTTGCTCAACTGTTGAAACTGCTGAGGGGAAAACGAGCGACATTACAGACAAGCGACAAAAACTGGCTCTTCCTGATTGAGCTGAGTTAAGAGCAAGCGAACTTTATCGCAATTTCCCTAGGGGGAATATTTGTAAAGCTTAAACATGAGTCTTGAGGAGATTTTACGGTCTTAAATTATATCATAAATTAGATAATTTAAGCACGATGAGTTAACATTTGTTTGCTAAAATTATTTTGGCGATCGGTGTCGATCGCCAAAACCAGCAACTTCTGCCAGCGTATAAAGCGGTCTGCCCTTCACCTCCTCGTAAATCCGCCCCACATACTGGCCCAAAATCCCAATACTCACCAACTGCACCGCACCCAAAAAGAAAACCGCCATAATCACAATTGTCAAACCAGTTAATGCCGAACCGGGAGAGAAAAGACGCCAATACAAAACCAAAAAAGCCATCAAAACAGACACGAAAGCCGAAAATAAACCCAAATAAATCGACAGTTGCAGAGGAACTTTTGAAAAAGATACTAAACCGTTCATCGCCAAAGCAAAAGATTTGCTGAATGTATACTTAACATCGCCAGCAAAACGCGGATCTCGTTCAAACTTAACTGCCGTTTGTTTAAAACCAATCCAAGCGCGCAGTCCCCGAATGTAGCGGTTGCGTTCAGGCATGGCATTGAGTACATCGACCACGCAGCGATCCATCAAACAAAAATCTCCCGTATCTATGGGAATATCAACATCAGCAAGATTCCGCAAAATGCGATAATACATATAAGCTGGCAACCGCTTAAACCAATCTTCTTGACGGCGTTGAGTGCGTTGAGCGTAAACAACTTGATAGCCCTGCCGCCACTGTTCCACCATATCTATAATTAGCTCGGGCGGGTCTTGCAAATCGCCGTCCATGATGACTACAACTTGACCGCGAGAAAAGTTTAAACCAGCAGTTACAGCTATTTGGTGCCCGAAATTGCGGGCAAAACTGAGGTAACAAATTCGCGAGTCTTGTTCGTGCAATTCTCGCAAAAGTTCGAGAGAGCGATCGCGGCTGCCGTCGTTGATTAAAATTAATTCTACTGGGCCGTCCATTCGCTCCATCACGGCACTAATTCGCCGATACAATTCACCGAGATTTTCTTCTTCATTATAGATGGGAATTACCAAGGAATACTTAGGTCTAGCGTTCATCGCATTTTATGTTGAAAAATCAGGTTTTCAAATGTTAAATTAAATAAGTCCAAAATTTATTTCCCTCAAAACACGCTGGCGGCTTCTAGGGAGAGCTTTGGTACGGAATTTTGCTCCTTAAGCCAGACACCAGCCGCCGACAAAATAGCAGCGTACCAACAATTATCTATTTTTTTAAATACGAAAAACAAAAGCCACCATAAGACTGATGCAAGCCAAGCGAAAATATGTGTTATCATAGATATTGAGTTGGACTCTAAAAATTACAATCATCACCCATCAGTTCAAAATTGCATGACAACCTCCAACGATCTTTGGCAAGCAAATCAAGACATCAGCGAAGCTTGTCTGCAACATCTTTTTGTCCGAGGCATTGCTGACGGCAGCCTCCCCCAAAATAGTTTTGCATATTACGTTGCACAAGACGCATTTTTTCTGAGAGCATTCGCTCGGGCTTACAGTATCGCTGCGGCCAAAGCACCCGACTGGGAGGGGTTTGAAATCTTCCACAATCTCGGCAGCGGTGTTTTAGAAGAACTTCGGTTGCATCAAGGATATGCAGCCAAATGGGGTGTAAACTTGCAAGAGGCTAAACCGGGAATAGCTACCCGCCGCTACACGGATTTTTTATTAGCGACAGCCTGGGGAAGCGGTGTAGGTTTGACAGCCGCCGCGATGACTCCTTGCTTGCGATTGTATGCTTTTTTGGGACAGCAGCTAGCTAAACCTCAAATACCGGAACACGCATTTAGCGACTGGATTTCCACCTATAGTAGCTCTGAGTTTGAAATATTACCAAAACTGCTGGAAAGTTTGGTCGATCGCTACGCAGAAGCTACGCCCGAAGTAGAAGCAACCTATCGCTACGCTATGCTGTGCGAAAGAGACTTTTTTGAGGCAGCTTGGGAAATAAAGTAAATTAAGTTTATGCAAAAGATATTGAGAACTATTTTCAACTACCTGTGCCCGCGCAGCAAATTTAACAGCCAGGTACAGCAGGAATATACGTTGAAATCGCGATCGTATTTTTTCCCTTCAATTGCAGCTTGCAAGCTTTGAAAGTTTGACAGCACTCCTCGTATTCCACCGTTATCAATGTAGCGCTGCAACTGACCACCGATCGTCCAGCTTCGCTCAAAATCATCCAGCCAAACCGATCGTCCCCATCGTCGCAGCGATTGTAACAAATTCATATCGTTTTACGGAACGGGGTACAGCCATTTACGGAATAATTGCGTTAAGCGCGGCATGATCGCGTAAGTGAGTAGGGCAACACCCAGTCCTGTGCTAATCAGTTGAGCGAGCAATACAGGCAACCCAGACAACAGCGGTGCCAGCAAACGATTGAGCATAGGGAGAGTTAAAAACACTCCTAGCCACGTCACTAACATCATTTTGTAGCGAGGTGGTGGAGACTTCATCGGCTTGCCTGTGAGAGTAAACCAGGTTTCCAATCCGGTCAGGGTTTGAATGGCTTCAGGCTTTTCAATCAGCGGCTGCAATCGCTCAATCCATTCCTGCCGAGTATCTGATTCCAGCCACGTTTTGAGGTTGTTGTAACGATCGAATTTGAGAATTGCAACATATTCAGGGTGAGCGCGATCGCAGGGTCTAATCACACTGACCCCTAAATGTCCTTGAAATTTGTGGGCAGCCGTAGTAATACCGTGTAACCACTCTTCATAACCCCCATCGCGCCCCGGTCGGACTGTATGAGAAATGATGGCAGTTACCAGGTGGCTTTCTTCGTCCATACCAATTGCAAGCGGTTCTATAGAATCCGACATTTCGTGATTTTGTTGCATGGGAAATACGGGTATTGTAAAACTTTATTAATAATTTATCAAGTCAATCTTGGTAGTAATTTGTCTTTCGCAAATTGCTCAAATGTTGTTGGAGTGATGCTCTCACGAGTTCGTGCTGTGGCATAAATTCCATTAGGGTTGCCAAGGGCACACAATAGTTCTCCTAACTCTCGTTGTACGTTCGGTGTCACTCCCGCCAGTGCGAGTTGGTGCTGTATCGATTCGATCGTTACCTGGACATAGGAATGAGAATTAAATAACTTACACTCTTGAAAGTGGGGAGTAGGGGTTGGGCTCTTATAGCCCGCCCTTTTTTGGACGGGCTATAAGAGCCCATCCCACCATAACAATTAAAATTGTAAGTTATTTAATTCGCGATCCATAGTTGATTGGGTAATCGAGCATTTGTGAAAGAAGAGCCGTTATTTCTATAGGCGTTAAATTTTGAGTTCCCATGAGATTACGAGTCCATTGACCTGCCCGCGTCTCATCAAGTAGAAACTTTGCAGCTTCATCGCCGATATCATCTGTGCTAATCCAGGGCAGATCGCGGTCACTAGCAAAGGGAAAAGAGACGATGCGATCGCGTGCCGAATGAATTCAATTCGATCCTGCAAAAAATTCTCCATGAAATAGCCAGGACGCAGATGCAGTAATTTAGCGGCAGTCTGATTAAAAATCGATTCCACAGTTCCACTAAATGAGACGGTACCCAGGTTTGGTTCTGCCCCTGCACCAAACCTGGAAATGTTGACAACCCGTTGGATGCTGTTTTCACGCACAGCGTTTCCGCCAGCCATTGCTGTCTTTAAGTACCAGTTTTGTAAGCTGGGTACATTCAGATTTGGTGGTGTCAGCCAAAACAGTGCATCTACATTGTACCTCTGCAAAGAGAACATTCGGATTAGATGTTGGATATTTGCGAACCTTCGTAAATATCAAATTTTGCATTTGGGCTGGCACATCTTTGATGTAGTTGTAGATGGCAGCTTTGCCTTCCCATCCTTCAGGTGAACCGAGGGCAGACGCATCAGGAAATTCAACGATCGCATCTTCGACAAACAGGTCTACCCAGGCTGGGATATCCTTTCCGATCCGTGCGAGACGATCGGCAAAAACCCGAGCAATTGCTTTCTGTTGCAGTTGTTCCATGCCTTTTTCCTCGAAGACTGAGAATAGGGTGTTAGATATTGCTGCCAAATGAAATATTGTTACCAATGCGCGATCGCGTCTTGAATAGCTTCCCTGGCGCTAGCTAGTCCCACTTCGCGGGCTTCAGAATTCTTTTGCAAACTACGAGCATAAATAAAGCTCACGTTGGTAATTCCCATAAAGCCAAAAACAGTCCGCAAAAAGGGTTCAAGATGGTTGTAAGCGGCATCGGTCGTCCCGGCTTGGTAAGTAGTAGGACACAATTAATTACACAAAACTATGGGCTACAAGCCTTGTCTAGCAAAGAATCAGTGTGTAATTAATTCTGTCCATTTACTTAATTACCTCATCGAGCAGCAATCACCAAGGCTTTCTTGTTTTGTAAGAGTCCCTCAGATTGTGACGACATAGTTCGGCCCAGACAAAGACTTGCCATCATTTACGAAAGAGCTATTGAAAAGCCCTCTACACGATCTACAACGAAGTATAGCAATCCTCGCATCAGTCGCCTCTCTCGAGCGAGACCAGAATCCTTGCAGTGCGAGCCAGAAAGCTCGCGTATAATGCAAGCAAATCATTTAGGATTGCTATACACGATCTACAACAAAGTAGTTGAGTTGTCGCCGCTAAGTTTCAAGTAAAGTCGATCGCTAGGCGATCGACTTTACCAACTCCGTTAAACACGATCTAAATTAGGTAGGTGCTTTCTCGCTACTGGGAGATCAAGAATTTGCCTTTGCTGCATAGCTGGTCATCAGGTTTTTGTAGTCAGGAATAAACCCTGCTAAGAGACTGCCCAGTCCTTCAATATCGTTGCGCCAGTCACGGTGCAATTCGCACACAACGCTAAACCAATTGACCAATTGAACTCCTGCACGAGACATTCGATCCCAAGCTGCATAGCGACAGGCTTCATCAAAGGTTCCAGAGGCATCAGTAACAACAAAAACCTCATAACCTGCCTCCAATGCCGAAAGTGCACAAAAAGTAACACATACATCGGTGACAATTCCGGCAATAATCAATTGCTTCTTGCCTGTTGCTTCTACCGCTTTAACAAAGTCTTCGTTGTCCCAAGCGTTGATCTGTCCTGGGCGCGGAATAAAGGGAGCATCTGGAAACTTCTCCTTCAGTTCAGGCAGGATGACTCCATTAGGGCCCTGCTCAAAGCTGGTTGTCAAAATTGTAGGCAGGTTGAAAAACTTGGCTGCACTTGCCAGTGCCAGCACATTATTTTTGAAGTCAGCGGCACCAATATCACGCACAAGCGAGCACAGTCCGGTTTGGTGATCGACCAGCAGAACCGCAGCATTATTCTTGTCTAGACGGTTGTACTTGAATGCAGACATGAGGTATTTTTCCTATTTTGGTGGTGAATGAGGAATTGCAGAATGGAGTCAAGAATCAAAAAGCAAGGTCATTTGCGGCGATCGTCGATCGAGATGACAGTGGAGTTTTCGGGAGTCAACAAGCTACGAACAGTCATAAAAATAATCCTCTAAATGATTGATGAATTGCGTCGCTGTCGCAGCTTGAATCCACTAAATGGCTTATGGCGTAAGCTGTTGCGATATGAACTCTGTTTGCAAGACTACTCCAAATTTTACCACTCAATATCCGCTAGTTAAGCGCTGAGTTAAGGCGATCGCGGTTCGCGATTACACTGAACTTCGCTCCGTAGGGGAAGTTAAAAAGTCTGAAACATGAGTGCAGCCCACAAAGGTCAGCTTTTTGGCTTTGTCGATCGTACCCATGTAATTTAAGATTTTCTTCAGATTTTTTTGATTGATAACATGACAGGCTCTTCCGGCAACTTGGGGTATAATGTAGCGATAACTACATTGTACGCTCTGACTAGATATGAATTTTAATCTAGATAATTTATTGAATTTGCCGAATGTCACTGTTTTTAGTTATTCAATAAAATTATAATTTATTATTTTAAATTGACACTTAATTAATGAATGTATTACCTGCCATCCGACAGTAACAACTATAAAGATATAGTTCATCATACTCGCCCAAGTTTAGTAAAAAAAATATCGATTTTTGGCCGATTAGTTTATTTAAAAGTACCTCGCACTCAGTTCTATTGTTGTGAATGTAAAAACTCACCAACAGAATCATTGGCTTGGCTAAATAATCACCAGAGACAACAAATAGATATCAAGAATACATCTATGAAAGAGCCAAATAATTGATCGTCGAATAAGTTAGAAAAAATGAAAGTATAGGTAGAGATGCGGTTCAAAGCATCGTAAGGATTCAGGTCTAAGACTGGGGAATCAGAGCAGGCATCAAAAAGTTACAAGAATGGGCAGATAGAGCATCACGAAAAAAAGCCATTGCACTTTTACCTTGAAACCGACAAGTCTGAATCACTGATAACAAATCAGCAGTTTGTTCAAACCGAGACATCGCTCGGGAACCACCAGATACCTTACGTTTAGTCACGGCTAATCGTAGAGAACGTTCCGCTAAATTATTGTCAGGAGGGATGGATGGGTGGTCTAAAAAATACCACCATTGGTGCGCTTTCTCACGTAACGAGCGCAGTAAAAGTCCCGCAGCATGACCAACATGACCTTGCCAAGTATTTAACAATGCTGCCAGTCTGGTCTTAAAGTCCCTCGCCCAAGCATAATAATCGATTTCTTCGGGGTGAGAGCGCCATTTTCGATGTTGTCGAAATGCCTCATCAATTAAATCCAAGAACGCAGACGCAACTACTGTGTTGTTACCGTGGCCCAGAAGCAGAACTTTCTTAAAATGTCGTCGTAGATGGGCTAAACATTTCTGCTGCGCTCCCACCTCAACACCGTTATATACGCTAAAATCATCAGAACTCAACACTCCAGCAAATTCATGCCCCAGCATGGTTTCTAATTCTGAGCGACTGCGAGTGTCGGCAGCATGAAACAGGCAAAAATTTTGACCAGTGGCTGTCCATAACCATTCTTTGACTCCCTTGACACACCACGGGGTTTCATCGACATGGACGTTAGCTTGTAAAGGTGCCCATTTCCATAAGTCTTCAACGGCAGACTTTACAACATCGGCTACCCGCGCATTTGTAGCTTGTAATGTGCCTATCCCAATTTCAATTCCACCTAATTCTCGCAGAAATTCTTGTTGCTTTTCATCGGACATATGTCCATAATTACCTAGCCATACCAATAATGCTTGTAGGTTGATGCTTAAGTCTTGTCCTGGCACGATGCCGTCTGTGTGTGCTGCGAGCGTTATTGCTCCACATTCGAGGCATTGACATTTGACTCGTTGATATTCCACCACTTCAATTGGTTTGGCTGCTAAACACGCTACTTGCTGCGAGCTATAGCCAATAGCGTCACTTAATTCTCTGCTACCACAATGCGAGCATGAGTCAGGAGTGCTGATTTGATACCTATCTACTCGCCCAAATCCTTTTCGGGTTTTACCCAGATGTCCCGGCTGTCCTCCTGGTTTACGCTTGGGTTCTGTTTCTGATGCTTTTGAGCTTTCGACAGGGGCTGTCTCTGATTTCTGTATCAGATCGCTCGATGGGGGTTTCGATGATGTTTTGCTATTGGTGGGCTGTCTGTCTTTGAGCTTTTCGAGTTCTGCTTGTAGTTTGTCAATCAGCTTCTGTTGAGTCAGCACAATTAGGACTAGTTCCTCGCGGCTCAACTGCTCCACTTTTCCTAATTTTAGTGCTGCTGATAACTCTGGTTGTTCGCTCATCTGACTACATTACCATATTTTTCGGCGAGCGAGCGACTATTTTTCACCTGAATCCTTACAAAGCATCTTTCACAAAGTCGCTCAATAAAAAAAAAGACTGGGGAATGCCTAAACGCTTAAGCCTCGATGAATTTAGCAGAAGAAAGCGACAAGGAAATTTGGCAACTATTGTAACTGATTTAGATAAAAGCTCTTTATTGTCAGTAAGAGATTCTCATAAAAGCGACGATACAGCATATTCCAGGTTGATGAAGTACAGTAGTCGCTATATTTATATTGTGTGATGTTAATATGTAGGGTGCGGATCTGCCGCAGGTTCAATGGAACTTGCAGATTGACTCTGAAAGCGACGCACCTTACTTACTACAAGATTGTGTGTACCACATATTACATGGAATATGCTGTATTATTACGGCGATCGAGCAACAACCTCAAAGCATGAGAGAGCAAGTTGAGGAAGTTTCTGTTGATATGTGGGGAGGTTTTCCCAAAGTAATTAAAGAGGTTTTTCCTAATGCTAAAGTTGTGATAAGCTGTCGCGCATTTAAATTGCACATACTCGGCGGGCGGGACACCCACCCCACAACAGTTTGATTGTTTTTTGACATACAATTTAAATGCCGCAACAGCTTAGAGCGGTTTCGCGTTCAAAAGCTAGTCAATAAAGCTTTGAACAAAATTCGCCTCAAAATCGAGTTAAAAGGGTTAAAAAATCGCTGCTTATTGATGAGCAACTATCGGGATTTGAACGCTCTAGGAGCAACGAGAATTAGCAGGGTTACTTCACTTGTCACCTAGCTTGGCGATTGCTCATGAATTGAAAGAGGAATTAATTAGTATTTACGAAAGCAACATCACCGCATTAGGTGGCATCAGACAAATTTAAAAATGCTTGATAAGCTGAGGCGCATCTAAATTTGACAATCAAATTCGAGCAAATTCTTGTGGGGAGTAGGGGTTGAGCGTCCCGCCCGCCCAAAAATACAACGCAAGATGCGTAGCAGCTTACTAAAAAACAGGAAGCCCGTGACGAGATTTGAACTCGTGACTTCCTCCTTACCAAGGAGGTACTCTACCACTGAGTTACACGGGCATAAAAAATTAAGAACCTCCAATTAAAAAATTAATTTTTAATTCTTAAATTTTAACTTTTTATTAAATTGAGGTGGGCCGAGCTAGATTTGAACTAGCGTAGGCGTAGCCAGCGGATTTACAGTCCGCCCCCATTAACCGCTCGGGCATCGACCCATTTCCATCACAGTTATAAATCCTAGCACCAGAATCTTTATTTGAAACATCATATTTAAAACTCTAATCATTAAGTTGAAAAATCATAAGTCAGTTAGCGGCCGACCGGAAAATTGAATACTGTTTAAGGTGCACATTGCTAAGTCTAGGCTTGGTGCCCGCCCGGAGCACCCGAAGTCTAGACTTAGCGTAAAATCCCTACTTCACTAATTCGCCGGTTTCTTGCAGGGAGTGCAGGCGACGGTAAATGCCTTGTTGACTCAAGAGTTCGTCGTGACTGCCCACTTCGACGATTCTACCGCCGTCGAGCACGACGATCGCATCGGCTTCGCGAATTGTACTCAGTCTGTGGGCAATAATTATGGTGGTGCGCGTACCGAGGATATTCCGCATGGCTAGCTGGATCGATCGCTCGCTTTCATAATCCAAACTAGAAGTAGCCTCATCAAAAATTAACACATCCGGCTCCACCAACAGCGCCCTGGCAATCCCCAACCGCTGCCGCTGACCGCCGGACAAGCGCATTCCTCGCTCCCCGACTACGGTATAGTAACCTTTGGGCAACAGCCGCACAAAATCGTCTACTTTGGCAATGCGACAAGCATCCTCAACTTGCTCGAAAGTTGCGTTTCTGTTTCCGTAAGTCAAATTTTCCAGCAAAGTACCGTTAAAAACGTCTACTTCTTGGTGGACAATCGCTAAACGCTGCCGGTAGCGAGTCACGTCTAAGCTGCGAATGTCTTCCCCGTCAATCAGAATGCGGCCGGAGTTGGGTTCAAAATAGCGAAACAGGAGTTTCACTAAAGTCGATTTCCCGGAACCCGATCGCCCGACTAATGCTATGGTTTGACGGGGATGAATCAATAAATTCACATCCTGCAAAACGGGTTTTTGACTGTCGTACCCGAATGTCAGCCCGCTGAGCTCAACTTTGCCGGTAAATTTATAAGGTGGCTGTGCCGATCGAGCATTTTCTGCTAAATTAACCGCATCAACACCGTCTGGCGTTTGCATAAACTCGTGGAACCGGATCATTGAAGAATAACGGCGCGCCAATAATTCGGCGATAATACTAATCGGACGCAGTTGGGAATATGCCATGCTTGCCAACGTGTAGACGGTAACAAAATATCCGAGGGAAATTTTGCCTCCTACCGTGGCTGCTAGGCTAAAACCGAGAACTGAAAACAAACACAACTGGACGATCGTCTGCTGGTATGTCCCCATAGTGACGTATCCTTTGTGAATGCGCTGGATCACGACTTTTAATTCGCGATCGAGTCTGGTGGTTTGCCTTTTGAGTTCATCGGTTTCTGTCGCAAAAGCTTTGACTGTTTTGATGTTGGTGATAATTTCCGAGTTGCGGCTTTCGGTATCTTCGATGTATTCATCCAGAATTTCTTCCCGCGCAGTCAACCGTTGCAGACTTTTAAGGGTGAAACTGAGGATAAATAGGAATGAAACCAAAATTAATAAGCCAATCCGCCACTCAATTAAGCAGATAACGGCAAAAATGCCGATTAAGCGGACGACTTCGGGGATGAATTCGCCGGCAATTTCTGGGTAAGTCCAAGTATGGTTGGCGATGCCTTTGGCGATGCGGCTGGCAATCCGTCCGGCGTTGTTTTCTTCGTAAAATTCTAGGGGTAAGGTGAGGATTTTGCCGATCGCGCCTCTCATTCGATCGCGCCTCGCCCTCAACGGTATCGCCCAGTGGAACCAATTTGTCACCCAAGGCTGTACCGGTGCTTTGGCGACTGTTACCAGAAAAATCAAGCCCAGCAAGACGGATAGCGATAATATTTTGTTGGGTGACTGCTGGGTAACAGAGGCGATCGCTGTTATGAGTTTTTGGGTTACTGTATCTGTAGGTTGACCCGACAATACGTTTAATATTTGACCGATCGCGTAGGGAACAAGCAAATCGGCTAGTGCCAAAATGCTGGATGCGCCTATGCTGTAAACTGATATTTTCCAGTAGCGGCTGTAGTATTTGAAGATGTCCTGAAAGCTTGCCATAAATTTGTGTTGAGATACAACCCTTGGAAACACTTGGATCTAAAACTGCGATCTCGGCGCGCCTTGTTTACAAGTGTACTACAAACGTAGTCTATCGGGGAGTCATCTTGGGTCATGCTAGCGACTCGCCCGATCGGGTGATTTATGGCAATAGTTCGACCGTCAGCCATCGATCGGCATTCCTTGGCAATAAACTCAAGACTGAGGGCAAAAAAATGCAAAAGACAGAATTTTTCTTAAATTCTGCCTTCTGAGCAATGCCTTATAAGTTTTACGTTTGAGTAGTCTGTTAGCTGAAAGTGTAGGCTGATTGGAGCGCCCACCAGATCAAGAAGCCGATTCCGCCCGTAATGACGATCGCCGAAATGGCGATCGCTATAGGGCTGTCAGCTCCCTTGAACTTCATGATTCCGCGATTTAAATCTGACATGACAGTGTTCTCCCACAATTCCAGCTTGATTGTAACTTTGCAGTTGGCCGATGGCAGTCAAAACCACGGCAATTACTGATTTGGTTAACAATCTGGCTGCTGCAATTTCAGGTGGAGAGCGGCCTTGGGGCCCTGTGTGAAAAAAAACTTAGTAAAAACACTTGACAAATTCTCGGAATTAAGACAGTATTATTAATACCGCAGCAAATGCGGGTGTAGCTCAGTGGTAGAGCGTCACCTTGCCAAGGTGAATGTCGCGCGTTCGAATCGCGTCACCCGCTTTAGAAGATAAACAAAAAGCTCGAGAAAATTGGAAAGTATAGCAAGAAAGTCTTAAATATACTCCTAATGAGGGTTGAAAATACCTAAGTTAGTGGTAAAGTTGAGTAGAGAACTTGTAAGTCAAGATTGCCGCTCGGGCGATCGCTCGGAACAGGGAGTAGAAAGCCTCGATCAGGCAGAATTGACAAGTTTGATTAAATTGATATGTTAACGATTTTTTTTGCAAAAACGCTTTTTTTATCCGATCGCTCGTGCCATCTCAAAAAGCTCCAAAGATTGACTTAAACGATGAGTACCCTTGTCCTTGCCGGCGCCGGGGTCGTCTCGTACCCATAACGCTGACAGAAGCCTTTGGCTGCAACCGCTGTCAGCAAATATTTGTATTGGACGAAAGCGGACACGTCATTGAGCAACTATCAACAAACTATCCTTACAAGCAGGCTTGGCGGTGGACGGGCAACCAGTGGAACCGAGCGCATCCGGGTTTGAAGGCGCACTACTTGCCGCTGGCCCTGGGGATGATTTTGGTGCCGCTAGTGATTTGGTTGCCCCTGGCGCTGTACTCGCAGAACCCGAATATTATTCTGTGGGCAATGGTCGCGGTGCTGCTAGCAATGCTGCCGGCGCTGATGGTATGGCTGGCTTACAGGCGTTAGCTAGATGATAATAGAGGATTTTAGCCATTCATCAGATGCGGCAAATGTCGCCCGCCGGGCTTATCAAGCTTCTTTGGAGTTGGCCGCGGCAAAAAGTACGGATCGCGCTGCTGGTTTGCAGGCGATGGCTAGCGCGCTCAAACTCCGGCAAAATGACATTTTAGAAGCAAATACTCTAGATTTAGAAGCGAGTCGGGACATGGCGATTCCCGAATTGATTGTCGATTGGCTGAAGCTGACGCCAGAAAGGATCAAGACAACTGTGCAAATTCTTCAGCGATTGGGAGAAATGCCAGATCCGATCGGCAGGGTGATCAATGCTTCTTATCAGGTCGATCGCTGTCAAGTATACTGTCAGTCGCTGCCGCTGGGGGCGATCGCTCTAATTTACGAGGCGTTTCCCGAGTTGGGGGCGATCGCAGCCGGTTTGTCTCTCAAAAGCGCTAACAGTTTGATTCTCAAAGGCGGTAGCGAAAGCTGGCAAACTAATGCTGTAATTGGAGAAGCTTTGATGTCGGCGCTAGATGAGGTCGGTTTGCCGTCAGGATGTTTGCAGGTACTGCCGCCCGATCGGGGGGCTTCGATCCGAGAATTGGTCACTCAAGACCAATATCTCAATTTAATTATTCCCTACGGCAGGCCGAGTTTGGTGCAGCAGGTGGTAAGGTTGTGCACGGCACCCGTTTTGAGGTCGGCAATGGGCAATTGTTACCTTTATTGGTCGCCGACTGGCAGTTTGGAGATGGCGAGGTGGATGATTTTGGACAGCCATCAAAGCGTGCCCGATCCTGTTAACGCGATCGAGAAAGTGCTCATCGATCGCAACCAAAAGCCTTCTTCCTTAGTCAGGCTGTGGAACACTTTAAAAGAAAAAGGCTTTCAAATTAGCGCAGATGCGGATCTTGTCGCAGATTTCCCAGACTTGAAGCTGGCGGAACCATACGAGTGGACTCAACCGTATTTAAACAAAACCATAGCGTTTAAAGTTGTCGATAGTTTAGAAATTGCGATCGGCTGGATCAACCGCTACAGCAGCGGTCACGCTGACTGCATCGCCACTGAATCTTACTTAGAAAGTCGCCAATTTGCTCTGGATGTTAACAGCGCCTCAACTTTTATTAATGCCTCGCCTCGGTTTTGGCGTTATCAAAATCGGGGAGATGCGATATTTTTGGGAATGTCGAACCAAAAAGGTTATCGTCGGGGATTAATTGGTCTAGATACGCTGACGACAATTAAAGAAATAGTTCAGGGGAACGGGCTTTTTTAATGTTATTTGTTATTGGGATTAGACTCAAATTAAAAGTGCGATCGTATTATCGATCCGTCAGCCTTTAATAGTTATTTGTAAAACTCTGTTTGAGCAATTTTTGGCGTTGCTGATTTACGGTATGCAAGGCAAAATATGCAAGTCATAGAAACCATTTTCGACACAGTTTCTGGATTTTAAACTTATTTTTTGATACCCTGATTAAGCAACGCCGATTTTTCCTAATACTAATTCTTAAAACTCATGCAACAGTATCTGTAGGGTGCGTCGCCACCCTTAAATCTTAAATAATATCCACAATCTTTGAGCGACGCACCTTACGCAATATTTCAGCAAACAAACCCACACTCATCATTGTTGCTTTCTGGAGGCGAGAATTGGTATAAATATTAAACTCGTTCAAAACCGGATATAATTAACTGTAGAAAGTTATTCAGTGACATCAAAATACTCTTAGTGGCAATATGAAATCCGAAAAAACACTCAATACTCTAAACAAGACTGTAACACCGAATTTAGGCGAACAAACGCTAATTCACCACTCGGTATATGTTAAGAAATTGCGTCCGCTTCTGCCGTCAGATGCCTTTGAACCAGATCCTAACAAGTTAGCAATACTATTCATCAACGCTGCTATTTTATTGCTGGGATGGGGAATTGCGGCTAATCTCGATCGCTGGCCTGTCTATCTTTTATGGCTTTACTTACCTCTAGCCGTCATCATGGGCAATAGTATCATAGTTTTGCTATTTAGCTCCCACGATTTGATGCACGGTAGCGTTCAGAAAAAGTCGCGCCTCACTTATCCGATCGCCTTTTTGGGACTAAGTATGCTGTTCATGCCGCCTACTCAGTGGAAAAATCTGCACAACCTCGTACACCACAATAACACGAATTCTTTGGCAGACCCCGATCGCAATTACCTGTACCAGCAGCCGGATACTTGGGGAAAATGGATTCAAAATCTATTTGTACCGTCGGTAGAAGTCAATCCGCTGTGGTTAATGGTAGGGATGGCCGGTTCGTGGTTAGTGCATAATTTCCGCAACCTCACCTCGGTACTGTTATTTAATGATAAATCTGTTGATTACGTGCCGGCTGCTTTTACAGTTAGTCCTAAAGATAGATTGACGATCGCCTTTGAATGTGTGGGAATTTTAGGAATTCATCTCAGCGTCTTATTCTACCTAGAATTTAACCCGATTAAAGTTGCTCTTGCCTACATTTTGCCGATCGCAATTGGTCATGCAGGCGCAATGTTTTACATCTATACCAACCACATGGGTTGCCGGATGACCGACATTAATGACCCGCTGATTAACAGTATGTCAGTGCGGGTTCCTAAAATATTTGACTTGCTGCACTTAAATTTTTCTTACCACACAGAGCATCATATTTTCCCCAGCATCAACTCAGATTATTATCCGATGGTGCAAGAGTTGTTGAAAATTCACTATCCCGGACGCCTGAATTTAATCGATGCCGGTCAAGCTTGGCGGTTGCTGATGTCAACACCCCGGCATTATCAAGATGAAGTCACCTTCACGGATTCCTCTGGAACAATGTCTGTAAATAGCTCGATTGTTGAAGAATACAAAAGCTGAGAATGTGCATTGGACTCATATCAAATCCGGTAGCATCGGAATTAATATTAACCACAGTTAGGACACGGCAGTGCCGTGTCCCTACCCGGATTAATTGTAGGGACACGGCACTGCCGTGTCCTCGCTTATCATTCCGATGCTACCGGAAACGATATCACATCTTGCACCATGCACAAGAACAGGCTTTTCGGCCTGTTCCAAAAAGAATGAATTTTATTGTGGGGTGGGCGTCTCGCCCGCCCCAAAAATACACTCCTACATACTGATGCTATTGAGCACCAACGAAGGTTTGAGAGAAAAGTAAGGGATTACTCGTTTTTGATTGTTGGCATCGATCTTCTGTTCAGCCATATTCAAATTTTGTTGGAACTGGCAGGCTAAAAATTCGATCGGCGTTCCTGCAAAAACTTCATCAAAGCTCATCCGGTAGAGTTCTCGGAAAGACTTATCGTAATAACCCAAACGGTCATATCGATAAGCTGACAAAATAAACTGAATTTGCAGTTGGTCAGCCGCTCGTTTGTACGGAGGAAGCAACCGTAAAATGTCCTTTTCCGTAATCACTTCTAGATTACCCGAAGCAGTAATTTTAGGAATGTCCCGGTAGGCTGCCAAGGGCATATTGGCAGCAAAACTCATGTATTCATACTGGGGAAAATTGACTGCTGAATGCTGCGGGCCGCAGGTAAAAATTATAGTTGTGACAATTTCAATTAATTGGTCAACTGTGTTGATGTGGCCTGGCATTCCTTTGACTTTACCGCCACTATTTGAGGCTAATTCTTGGGCCCAGGTTTGCAGTTCCACATCTTGTGCGATCGCCCCCGGAGTCGGGTAAAAGAAGTTGAGATAGCCAGATACAAAGGTTTCGATCGCATTCCACAGCAGCAATCCATCATCTCGGTAAGGATAGTGAGGCAGTTGATCGGGGTCATCCATTCCCCGATTTTTCAGTTCTGCGGGTAAGGCAAATTCATCAAGACTCCACGTACTGCACGCCTCTCTACTTATTTCTATTGTCTCTGCCAAGGTGCCGCCTAGCAATTCATCGACGGGCCCGCCGGGAGCGATCAAATAAGAACGCGCCAGCTCGTTGTTGGTCAACATAAAGCGAAAGTGCGGTTTCAGCAACAGGCTCAGCGGGTGATTTTGGGCTAACTGTCGCGCGGTGACGATCGCGATTGGTTCCATCACTAGATGAGTTCGACCTAAATGCGAGCTCATTTCGTGGTGATTGGCATCTGCTACTTGCACGCAGAGTTTCGCAAACAGCCAATCGACAGGAGGATCTAATGGGGTGTAGACATGGCTATCTGGGTTGGGATCTAGTTGAATGGCAATAGGTGTCATTTCACCGCGATCGCGAATTCCCGTCCACCGCCAAGCGAAAAAAGCCCGCGGTTTCGGCAAGTATTTTCTGCCTTTTTCATAGGTTCCGCCTCCTATTTTCGCAGGCGCGCGATAGTGTTGGTCAGTACCCGTGTAATCGGCAATGTAAATGTTTTTTTGCTGCAACTCTTGGCCCAGATCGAATAATGGGTGCAAACTGGAAAGACCCGCCAGTGATTGTGCGCGAGGATCGCTCGCATCTAAGAGGCGAAGCACCATCGGATTTGCTCCAGACAGGCGCTGTTCTGCAAAAGAGCGATCGGTTTGGTATATCTTTGCAACTTGAGGTAGCGGCAGCAGAGTAAAGAAATCTTCATAGTCTTGGAGCTCGTCGAGAGGATCGAGAAAAGTTCTCGCATCGGCTGCTAGCATATTTGCTGGAAGTTCCGATGTTGCTAATATCCGTTCTGCAATATACTTGCTCGAAAAATTCTCGACTGGTGGCACATCTTTCAATAATGCCAAAGGTGATAAACTGTCAAAGTCAAACTGATAAGCTTTTTGCTGGCGATTTAAGGAATCGCGGCGCTGTTCTTGGTTCGGGTCGTCTTGAGGAAGAGAAGGTTGCATATTCTGTACCATTGTATAAATCAACTCTTTTTTTGTAGTAAAATATCGGATATCATCACTACCGATCGGGGATGGAATTTAAAAAGTATTGTGCAGGCTAGCGCTTGATATAGGTCTTATTCACCGATCGATAATCTGATTCCGGACTTTTTTAAACTCAGACAAATTTCTCAAAAGAAGGCAACACTTCTCGATCGCCCTAAATCGACATAGAACGGTTTCATTCTCCCGATAAGTAGCTCGCACTTGAGAACCCCGACTTCTCAAAGAATTCGGGGTTAGGGGTGTTAAGTTGTTTGATCTTGGTCTACTGATTAGCGGTTAGGCACGAACCATTAAATATTGGCCGTTGCCGTTGTATTCGCCGTCGCAACTCGCGAAATTAGACACAAACCAAATCAAGTAAAACCGCCAGATGCGACGAAATTTGGCATAGTCGATGCCGTAATCTAAATCTTTGACTATTGCCTGAGAATCGTCAAAGTTTTTCAGCCAGTTAGCAAAGGTTGTGGAGTAATTGTATCCGTTGAGATACCATCTTTGAATGGTCTTGAGGTCTTTGTTGTGGCTGGGAACGGCATCGTATTTCCAGTAACGGCCGTGGGGGAAAATGTATTTGTGGGTGAAAACGCTGGATATATTGTTCGGAGTGCGAACTGTGATGATGTGAATGAAAACTTTGCCGTTATCCTTCAGGAAAGAGGCGAGCTTTTGGAAAGCTTGCGTTAAATTGCCTACATGACAAAAAACGCCTATCGAGAGAATTTTGTCGAATTTGGTCTCGAAGTTGGCGTCGTTCAAATCGCCTTCATATAGGGTAAATCGACCGGAACTCAGGTAGCTTTCGGGGTCTTGCATCTTCTGACGCATATACTCGCATTGGTGGTGGCTCAAGTTAATCCCGGTAAAGGTGACATTGGGGAATTTGGCAAGAATGTAATTGGGAACGCAACCCCAACCGCAGCCAAAGTCTAAAATATTGTCGCCATCTTGAATCTCTAGCTTTTCAATCACATCATCAATCATCTGGATTTGCGATTGTTCAAGGTTGGCGGCTCCTTTTTCCCACAATCCCATGCTGTATTTAGGATAAATGAGTTTGCTGTCGCCTAACATGGGATTCAGCATGGCTTGAGGCAAGTCGTACTGAATTTTCATTAAATCCCGCGGCCCTTCGGCGGTGCGGTCTGTTTCTGTTAGTACCCATTCGTAGGGTGCGAGGAGGGAGGGAAAATACCGAAAAAAGACGGGCATACAGGTATCAAAAAGCGATCGCAAAACGGAATCCGGCACTTCCAATCCGTTGATATAAGACTCTGCTACTGCCATTTGCACCGCGTTTACTGTACTGACTGCGAGGCGGGTTGCTCGGTAGGCGATCGGACTTTTGGTATGGATATTTCCCACGATGGGAATGTGGTTTTCGATGTTTTGTAGGGCTGTTGATGAACTCATGGTTATACTGGTTTTAAAGATGCTGCTATTCTATCTCACGAAAATTGGGTGGTTGTTAGAGAACGAAAAAGCTGAAACTATTGCCAAGTAAGGTTTGGATAGCAAAATTCCGAAAAATCCTCAAAATATATGGCCGTTGAAGGGGATTTGATAACGAATTTATCGGGCTTTGGGCGAGCTTAATTTTATTAAGAATTATGTCAGTCCATTTGAGATTTGAGATTTGAGATTTGAGATTAACTCCACAGCTTAAAATGGGGTATTTTCACGGTGCAATGGCGATTTTAGTGCTCATTTATACCATTAGAGATTTGAGAATTGGCAATGACTGATGAGCTAAGAGTTGGACTATTGCCTAGAGTTGCCTTCTTTTTTTAAACTGGTGTCAGTTGGGCGGTTGAGCTGACGAAACGAGAAGCAAATGCCGATCGCGACTTATAGTTAATAAATCGGGGGATGCAGAAAAAATGCCGAGAAACCGGGTTTGCATATAGGTTCGCTGCAATAACAGATGTCCGCGACATTCCTCCCTAATTTAAGCTAGAGACGCCATATATGCCACAGATTCACTATCTGCCGGACGATCGCACGATCGAGATAGACGACAACGATATAATTCTCGAAGCTTCGCTGCGTGCCGGCATTCCGCACACCCACATCTGCGGCGGTAGCGCCCGGTGTTCGACTTGCCGCGTATTGATTGTCGAAGGTTTAGAGTTTTGCTCTTCCCGCACTTGGCCTGAAGAGGAGTTCGCCAAAAAATTGCGCCTAGAGCCGGAAATTAGGCTAGCGTGTCAGACGCAGGTTGCGGGCGGCAAGGTGATTTTGCGCCGGCTGGCGATCGATTCTGAAGACTTGGAATCATTTAACGACGAAATGGCGGGAAAGTCAATTTCTGCTCCTGTGGGTCAAGAGAAGAAAATTGCAATTTTGTTTGCCGATATTCGAGGGTTTACGGCGTTTGCAGAATCGCTGTTGCCCTACGATGTAATTTATATTTTAAATCGATATTTCCAAAAAATGGGTTATGTTATCAACCGCAACGGCGGGATGATTAATAATTATATGGGAGATGGTTTTATGGCGCTGTTTGGGTTGGAAAATCCCGACAATGCGGCGGAACAAGCAGTGAGGGCTGGGGTGGAGATGCTGGAGGAACTAGAGAAACTCAATCCCTATTTTGAGACTTTATACCGTCACCGATTGCGGATTGGGATTGGGATTCACTGCGGCTGGGTGGTGGTGGGGAATTTGGGCGCGTCGAATAGCCAGACAGTGACGGCGATCGGAGATGCGGTGAATTTGGCCAGCCGGATCGAGGCTGCTAACAAGCAAGTGGGAACGAGTTTACTGATTTCCGAGGAGACTTATCAGGAAGTAAAGGAATTGGCGATCGTCGATCGGCGCGTATTAGTTGAAATTCCGGGAAAAAGCGGCGAATACCCGCTGTATGAAGTAGTTGGAATGCCACCGCTGCCCGTGCAAATAGAAGAGATTTCTGAGGTAAGAGAAAGTTCTATTTGGCAAATTTTTGTAAATAAGTTACGGGCTTTGTCTGCTGCGGCGTACAATTGGATTAAGAAAATTTGGATTCAAATTATAAAACTATAGAGCAACTTTTTTGAGTTTTGTTATTTCCTCGATAAGATGAATATTCCTCAGTCAATAGTTCGCATTTTTCTCATGCTCCCCAACGGTCAGATTGGGGCACAACTGCGAGATAATATTCCAGGTATTGCCAGCCAAGGAATGCTTTCTACTTTTGGTGGTGGCGTGGACATTGGAGAAAGTCCACAGCAAGCAGCAGTGCGAGAATTGGAGGAAGAAACTTGCCTCGCGATCGATGATTGCACAATGGAATCGATCGCAACTTTTACTCACCAAAAGACCCAAAACGATATAAAAATTTTACAAAACAACCATCTTTTTTTGGCGATAGTTAGCGATTGTGATAAAATAGAAATAAAAGAAGGTGTCGGTTTGGTAGTTTTGAGAAAAGATGTAGACTTTGAAAAAGTCAACGCAGGTGAGGGTACTCAAATGGCTTGGAATTTGTTGCAGGAATATTTAAAATCACAAACCACACACGACCTTTTCGCCACCAGGGGACTGAAACTTTAATAGAGAACTTCTGTACTATAGCAATCCTAAATAGACCTCTCCAAGAATTGCGAAATCTTTTGTCAGAGCGGATGAGAGCAGTTTTTCATTACTTTTTAATGGCCAG
>NZ_JAUBRJ010000099.1:0-21790 GCF_036701805.1 Microcoleus sp. N3A4 | reverse complement strand
TTAGTAACTGGTATGAAGTCCAAAGGAATCTATTCACTTCAGTTATACGTGAGCATATTTTGGCAAACCGATTCAGTCATGGCATTGTCGAGAATACATAGATGATATTTTTTGTCAATGCGTAAGTCCTAGTTAATTATAACGGCATCACAATGGAGCCTGTTAGCGTCGCCATTACTGATAACGACATTGCGCCAACGCCAACACCGACACCGATACCATCAGTTACGCCAACGCCAATACCTACAGGTACTCCCACACCAACACCATCAGTTACGCCAACGCCGACTCCCACTGTTGCGACACCGACGCCAACGCCAACACCCACAGGTACTCCCACACCAACACCTACAGTTACGCCGACGCCAACACCCACAGTTACTCCCACACCGACACCATCAGTTACACCCACACCAACGGGAACGCCGACACCCACACCAACGGGAACACCTGTAACGCCACAGACACCTACTCCCACCCTAACGCCTACACCTACAGTACCTCTAGGCACTCCCGGCGTTATTCTCATTCAACCTCTGGGTAGTACCGATGTACTCGAAAGCTTAGGCAATGATATATACAAAGTGCGACTAAATACTCCACCAACTGCTAATGTCACCGTCGCCATTACCCCTGAAACTCAAGTTACTGTCAGCCAACCTGCCCTTACTTTTACTCCCGCCAACTGGAATGTCGCTCAAACGGTAACGGTGACTGCGGTTGACGATGCGGTTGTTGAGGGCGATCGTCTCAGCTCAATTAGCCACGCCACCAGCAGCACTGACACATTGTATAATAACCTCGTCGCCCCTCTCACAGTCAATATCAGCGATAACGATAACTTAGGCGATGTCAAAACCCTGTCCCAAAAGTCAGTAATCGGTTTGACAGATAAGGACGATCGCATAACAGGATCGGCATTAAACGACATTATCTACGCACGCCCCGGCAATGACTATCTTCATGGCAAAGCAGGAGATGACTTGCTTTACGGACAAAAAGGTGATGACGGCATCAGTGGCGGTGATGGCAATGACATTATTTTTGGCGGCCAAGGGAGTGAATTTATTAGTGGTGACGGCGGTACTGACTTGATTTACGGAGGTAAGGAAAACGATCGCATTTACAGCGGCGATGGCGACGATATAGTGTTTGGCGACGGGGGCAATGATTACTTATTTGGAGAAATGGGGGCCGACACTTTGACAGGCGGATTGGGAAATGATGTGTTTGCGATCGCGATCGGCACTGGTGGAACAGACTTAGCCGCCGCTGATGCGATCGCTGATTTTACCCTCAATCAAGACAAAATTGATTTAATTAGCCCCCTTGCTTTTAGCCAGTTAAATATTTTTCAAGGAACCGGCGCTTTTGTTAGCGATACTATAATTCAGTATCAGGTAACAGGGGAATATTTAGCTATCTTGAAAGGAGTCACTGCCAGCAGTATAGTTCAGGCAGTAACTTTTTAGACTTCGTATGTTGTTGCGCTTTAGCGCTAAAGCGCAACAACATACCTACCCGATTTCGATCGCCTAATTTGTATGGTGCGTCAACAGTCGATCGTATTTTCTGTTGCCTTGATTGTCAGGTATAGCAACCGCTTAATTTAAATTGTGTAGCCTGTCTTTGATTTTTGTGCGAGTCCCCAATGCAGACTGACAGCGTTCCCAATACATTTTAGCAACGCGATCGCCCTGATTCTGACGCCAACACTCGGAAAACAGCCGCGCCGCTTCAGCCACATTCCCTTGCAAGTAAATTGCCCTCGCTTCTGCAAACAATTCCAGCGTAGCTAACTTGCCCGCTTTGATTTCTGGCGTGTCGGCATCAAACACCTCATAAATCGTCACAGCTTCAGATTTTCCCTTGACTTTTACCGTGTCTAGCGTGCGGATTGCGTACTGGGATGGATTTTTTAGGCGCGAATAAGTTGGCTGGGTAATTAACAGCGACACCCCATAATTTTTCGTCAAACTTTCTACCCTTGAGGCTAAATTAACCGCATCGCTGATTACCGTGCCGTCCATGCGATTTTGTCCTCCCACCGTTCCCAGCATCAAAGAACCCGTATTAATCCCAATCCCAATCTGAATCGGGGCACAGCCTGAATTAGTGCAGTATTGATTGTATTCAACGAGACGGTGCAGCATAGAAATTCCCGCTTTCACCGCATTATCGGCCTCACCGCTAAACAGCGCCATAATCGCATCGCCAATATATTTATCAATAAACCCCTTATTTTCATTAATAACTGGTTCCATACGAGAAAGATAGGAATTGATAAATTTGAAATTATCCTCCGGCGTCATACTTTCCGAAAGCGTGGTGAAGTCGCGAATGTCGGAAAACAACACCGACATTTCTAACTGCACTTGGTCGCCCAATTCCACATCAATGATGCTTGATTTCTCTAAAAACTGGAGGAATTGATGGGGGACAAATCGCTCGTAAGCTTTGTTGAGTTGAGCCAGCCTGCTTTCATTTTCGCGGACTTCTGTATAAAGCTTAGAATTTTGAAGCGAGATCGCCGCCTGTCCCGATAAAACTTTTAATAGTTCCACTCTTTCTGACGTAAAAGCTCCGGCTGTCAGATTGTTTTCTAAGTAAACAATACTGACAATTTGAGATTGGTTAATCAACGGCACACATAAAATTGATTTAGGCTGATGCTTTCGGATGTGCGCGTCGTTGGTAAATTGTCCCGATCGCGCAGCATCATCTAGTACCACACTTTCTTGAGTGCGGGACACATAATTGACAATCGCAGAGGAAAGTTCTTGACAATTCTCAACGGGGATTGACTGCAACACGGTGACTTGTTCGTCATCAATTGTCCCTTCAGCTTCAATTAACAGCTTTTCCTGGCTTGACAAAATCAGATATCCTCTTTGCGCCCCTGCATTTTCCATCAAAATTTTCATCAAGCTAGACAGTAGTTTATCCAGCAATATTTCGCCGCAAATCGCCTGAGAAGCCTTCATGACTGCGGTGATATCTAGGTGATTACCAGAACCGGTGGTTGTCATTGCTACAGTAGTTTGAGTGTTTTTTCTTCCCGGTTGAGTTACAAGAAATAATTGGGGATATCGCGTTTCTAAATCCGTTACCTTAGCAGTGGCTCCCCATTCAACATAACAATAATACGCCTCAAATATGTAGGATCGAGCAACTTTTGTTTTGCCCCATTCCCCGTAGAATTTGGCTGCTAGTTCGTTGGCCAGGGCTTCGTCATTAACATATTTGTTTTCTTTGGCTCCTTCAATTGCGCGATCGTACAAATCTATCGCCTCGGCTTTATTGCCCAACACCCGTTGCCGTTCTGCCTCAACTAAGTGCCATTTATGCAGATAATTCATCGGAGCATTTTGCGCCCACTGTTGCAGCGTGCTTTGATGGGTTTCCACCTGGATAAGAATTTCAGCTTGTTCTATTTCTGACTCTGTGGGGAAAAGTGCCAGGTGCGTCAGGGCGGCATAAAAATGAAAAATTGGAACAAAAGCCGATCCAGATACTCCCATCAAATACTGTTTGACTTGGGTAATGTGGTCTAGGGCAGCCGTGTAATTGCCATAGCAGTAAGCAAGCAGCAGTTTGTAGATGCAGGCACAAGCGATCGCCGTGAATTCATTATCCTCATAGTGCTTGGGAATCATCACCGTTTCATCGTAGGCAGAGCCTATTAACAAATCCGGCCGAATACGGGTTTCCCTCAAGTTTTGCACCGTCTGCTGAATCATATCCAAATAAACCCGAGCAGAATATTGTTTCAACTGCTCCATGACAGCCCTGTAACTTGCTATTTCTGGTTCCCAAGTGTCTAGTTCTACACCAGCGAATAAATGAGTATAAAAGCAAATATATATGTTGTAGCCAGCGTCTACAAAGTCGCCTGTTTCCATGCCCAACCTATAGCCCTCTTTCAGCGTCGGTATCGTTGCCAAAAGAGATTCTTGGCGATGCTGAATCCAGCCACCAAACAAAAGTAGAACTGTGGACTTGAATTCGGGTACATTCAACCTCTCTAGCAATGAGAGTGCCAATTGCCCAAAGCCATAGCCCGTTTCCACCTCTCCCAAAAAGGCACACAACACCATTCCGTGAATCGCATACCCCACCGTCGATGCGGGTGCATTCCCAAATTGGAGCGATAAACTAACCATCGTGGAGCTCAGTAGGGGCAGCAAACCGGGCATTCCCTGGAAAATGGGTGGAAACAACATTCCAGACAGTTGCATAGCTGCCTGAGTCTGTGGATTTGTCATCACAGGTAGGTCAACCAGTTCATCAATCTTTCTGCCGCTTAGTTGGCTGCCAAGGGCTTGTAGCGCTTTGCCAATCTTGGCATCATCAGGTTCGGCAGGGAGTTCAATCCCCAATTGTAAGAGTGCGTCTCTTGCTACTGCGATCGTTTCTAACACCTTGCTCTGGGCTGTCTGAGCGGCAATTTTAATTTCGTAAATTTTAACTCGATCTAAAATTGTTTGGGCTTCTTGCAAAACCAGTGCTGCCATGTGTTCCATACCATCAAAGTCACCATTTAAATAGGCAATTTCAGCAGCCGCAACATAGAGATTTAGCGCCAATTCATATTGAGTTTGCCAGCATTGAGGTGTCAGTAGCTCAATTCCCATTTGGAGATAGATATTTGCCGCAGCGTAGGCGGTAGAACTTCTGGCCTTACGTCCGGCTTCTAAGTTAAGTTGGGCTAAGGCTTCTCGTTCGCTTAATCGATCGATCGACTCAATTCCTTGATTTAAATGCCCCACAATATCAAATAGTTTTTCCTCTCTTTCTATTTCCGAATATTTTTGTAGCAATAATTGTCCAATTGTGAGATGAGTAGCTTGTTTTTGGTCGTCTGGAATTAGGGAATAAGCCGCTTGCTGGACGCGATCGTGTAGGAATTTATAAGTTGGATTAGCAACAGACTGACTAGAGGATTGAGCATCTGCTTGAGTGAAGTTATAGCCTTCTGCAATCTGTAAAATAAGTCCTTCTTGCAAGGCTTTCCATAGAGCTGATGCCGTTTGTTCTGGTAATTCTTCGCTGACTACTGCCAAGGTATCTAAATCAAACTGCGCTCCAATGCAAGCGGCAAGTTTGAGGGCATCCTGAGTTTTGGCAGGCAACTTCTGCAATTGCGCCGCCATAAACTCCACCACATCCGAGGCATGGCTAAGTCTAGCTTGGGCAAGATCGCACTGCCAATGTTGGACATCCCAGTCAAAGCTAATTTGACCATCTTCATACAGCGCCTTAAGAAATTGAGTCGAGAAAAATGGATTTCCTTTGGTTTTTTGATCGACCAGTTCTGTCAGGGGTTTAGCCAAAGATAAATCGCAAATCAGCGTATCTGCTACCAACTGATTCAGATCCGCTAAACTCAACGGTTGCAGCGTAATCGTATTCACCGCTGCCCCAGACTTCACAATCTCATCGGTCGTCAACATAAACGGATGAACGGGCGACACCTCATTATCTCGATAAGCACCCAATACTAACAGATGCCCCCGATCCTCCATTAACAGTTGTAGCAATTTCAAAGATGCCGAATCCGCCCACTGCAAATCGTCCAAAAATATCACTAAGGGATGTTCGGCGGTGGTAAATACTTGCACAAACTTTTGCATCAGCATATTGAAGCGATTTTGGGCCGCACTCCCCGACAGTTCTAGTGCAGGACTTTGAGCGCCAACGATGCGTTCTAACTCAGGAATTACCTCGATCAAGACTTGCCCGCTATCACCCACTTCGGTGAGAATCTTGGTTTTCCATGTTTGTACCTGAGCATCACTTTCTGATAATAATTGCCCCATCAATTCCCGAAATGCTTGCACAAATGCACTGAAGGGAATATTGCGCTGGAATTGGTCGTATTTGCCTTTGATAAAATAGCCCCGCTGTCTGGCTATAGGCTTGTGGACTTCGTTAACTACTGCGGTTTTACCAATCCCAGAGAAGCCAGCGACTAACATCATTTCGGCGCTACCTGTACTGACTCGTTCAAAGGATGCTAATAAATTAAAAACTTCAGTTTCCCTGCCGTATAACTTTTCGGGAATCAGGAAACGGTCTGTAATATCCCGCGTTCCCAAGGCAAACGGATCAATGTTACCAGTTTGTTGTAATTGAACCAGACATACTTCTAAATCGTGCTTTAGTCCCAAGGCAGTTTGATAGCGGTTTTCGGCATTTTTCGCCATCAATTTACTGACAATTTGCGAGAGAATTAGGGGAATTTTTGGCTCTATTTCCTGCGGGGGAACTGGCTGTCTGGCAATGTGGCAGTGAACCAACTCTAAAGCATCTTCTGTCTCGAAAGGCAGTTTTCCACTCAGCAATTCGTAGAAGGTGACACCGAGGGAGTAAAAGTCAGTCCTATAATCGAGAGTGCGATTCATCCTGCCGGTTTGTTCCGGCGAGATGTAAGCGAGGGTTCCTTCTAAAACGTTGGGGTTTTTGAGGCTCGGCGTTTCTCGCGTTAGCTGAGTGGAAATACCAAAGTCGATTAGTTTGATCTCTCCTGTCGCTGGATTGAATACTATATTAGAAGGGTTAATATCTTTGTGTATAATATTGGCGCTGTGAATTTGCCCTAAAATTTCAGTTGTGGCGATCGCAACTTGCAGAAACTCCTTTAGACTAAACTTTCGCTGCTGCATCCATATTTTCAAGGATTCGCCGCCAAAGTCCTCCACAAAAATCACGAGGCTGTTTTGGTATTTTTGCAAGTCATAGACTCGCACGACTCCCGCCTCTTTCAACTCTCTGGTGATGCGGTATTCGGTGCGGTAGCGCGCTAACTCTTGAGGTGTGGGGTAGCTTTCTTTGAGAAGTTTCAGGATGAGCGGCTGGTTATCCTCTTCCCGAATGGCCCGGTAAACCAGAGAGTTGGCGCTTTCGTAAAGAAGTGTCACAACGGCAACGCCTGGAATCGAGAGCATATTGATTTTTTTGCTAAAAATTAACGCGAAGTCAGAACGCACCAGCTTTGTCTAGAGCATAGCGCGTTAGAAAGGCAAAAATAAAGTTTTTTAACAAATTTTTAGTTTTTCGGCAGATTGTGGGTTTCAATCGCTCGTTTCTGTCGGCTTTACCAACCGCTTCGCTGCGGGCCGAACCGCAAATTCAAGTGCTGCCACCCGCTGCTGGCAAAATAGACAATGGGACAAAGCATACCGCCAATCTTCAAAGCCCTCGGAAAATTGCCGCTGAAGTAATAGAAGAAGACAAATTTCGATACAGCATATTCGGTGGTTCATGAAGTACAGTATCCGCCTTAATTGTGTGGTACGTGTTATGTAGGGTGCGTCGCTGCTCAATGGTTCAATAGAACTTGCAGATTTACGGGTGGCGACGCACCTTACTTACGACTCTTATTGTGTGTACCGCATATACATGGAATATGCTGTATCTCTTCACCAAGGACTCCCAATCATCACAAAAGCCGACCAATAATAAGGATGCGACAACTTTAAATCCGCAAACCCTTGCAAAGAAGCCGGCAACTGCACCCCTTCACCCCGACTCGAACCCCGCAATCGGCCACCCTCCAAACGCACATCCCCCCGCAACATCGCAATTTGCGCTTGTCGCAGCGCCGCCGCCTTAATTGGCACCGTCTTCAACTGCTGGTAAAACTCACTCATCAATCCCAAAGTACCTTCATCTGAAACGTACCACAAACTCCCCAAAGCCGTTTGCACCCCGGCTTGCAGCGCCAAACCCCCAAAACCCAACTCTGCCTGTGCATCTCCCACCGCAGTCCGACAAGCACTTAAAACTAACAGATTCACCTGCGGATCGTTAAATCTCAAATCCCGCAATTGATCCAGTCGCAACCGACTATCCCACAACTGAATAAAAGAATTATTCGGCGCCCCCGGTCGAAATTCGCCGTGAGTAGCTAAGTGAATAATCCCAAAAGGCCGGCTTTGGTGCTGTCGCTTCAAATTATCCAAAGTGAAACCTTCATTCACAAAACTAACTCCCGGCCACTCTTTGGAAATAGCCGCTATTTCAGCAGGAACCGCAGGCAAAGGATTCAATTCGGAAAATTGCGAGGCACCCATTGCTAAAACTTGAGAATTTCTGATATCGACGTAGCGAGTATCTGTTAAATTCATGCTCGGCATGAGGCTGAGATTGTACTTTTCTACCAAAAATTGGTGTCCGTCGTGCAAAGCAGCAAAGGGCATACCTCTCAAACCCCGATCGACCACAAAGGAAATAGTATCGGTTTCGCACTTCTTTAAATTCTCCTCTAAAGGCGCAATCATCCACTGATAAAGCTGTTGAGAAGATGGTAGATAACTCGTAGTACCCCGCACCCCCGGTTTAGTAATCTCATTTCTGAACACAGTTACAACTTTCAGCAGTTCTTCCCGGTTCGCGGCCGGTACGCTTTTGTGAACCACTTCACCGCAAGAATTTATTAGCATTAAATTTAATTTTTCAGGTTGCGAGAACAGATAAATTAAGCTGGGTTTCGTGCCAGTTTCTGCGCCCACGGATGCTAACTTTTTTTGAATTTCCTCTGGGGATACCAACTCGTTGCTGATGTTCATGCCGAAATATTCCCGGAATTCTTGGCTGAAAGATTTGTCCAGCAGAGACAAAGCTGCCGATATTTTCCCTGCCTCCAAATCCCTGCCGATGTCGCCGCGAAATGCTGACTGAATAACAAAATCTCTGATATTTGAATTGATGAAATTTCTCAGTTCTCTGGGAGATTGCATTCTTTCGGGCGGCATCCTGTCTCTCGGTTTTCCTATATCTCGCGATATTCTGTTTTGGTTCTGCCGCTGTTGGGGGGTCAAGGGTTGGTTGCGATCGGGAAAAAACGCTCGCCCTCTATCAAATAGCGATCTATCCCTTGGTGATATTGGCGGATTATTCGGATTATTGGGATTTATGGGATTATTCGGATTATTCGGATTGTCAGGATTATTCGGATCGATCGGATTGTCAGGATTTATGGGATCGATCGGATTATTGGGATTTATGGGATTATTCGGATCGATCGGATTATTGGGATTTATGGGATTATTCGGATTATTCGGATTATTGGGATTTATGGGATTATTCGGATTATTCGGATTATTGGGATCGATCGGATTATTGGGATTTATGGGATTATTCGGATTATTCGGATTATTGGGATTAGTTGGTTGATTGGTAGTGACGATCGCACTATTGCCTTGAGTGTAAGAATTGATGAAAGATTGCCCCTGAGTAATAGTACCCAAAGCATTGCTGGCGATCGTCCCAGCAGTACCGTTAGTCGTCGCATCTCCTACCGCAAAAGGCGTCGGCGGATTGACATCGCCGCCGCCGTGGCGGATCGTAACTGTACCGGGTTGAGTGTCGCCAAGAGTCGAGATGCTAACAGGAGTGCCGTTTTGGTCAAAAGTACCCGTCACTCGAACTAAACCCGGAGTTGCGATCTCAACCTTACCGCCCGAAGCATCGATCGATGCAATGCTAATATCATTTTGAGCGTTAAGATTTACTGTAGAAGTGCGATCGACTCCAACAGGATTAACATTTATTCGCCCAATTGCGATTTGGTTTCCCGCTAAAATTCCGACACTTTCAGCAGCATTTATATTGCCAGTGCTGACAGTTCCCCTGCTGCTATTCACATTAACTCCAACTCCCCGCAAATCCCCTGAATTCACATCGAGCGGCCCTGTTACATTGACATTTCCTGTTGTGGCGTCGGTATTGCCAATATTAATCCTTCCCGCATTGCTATTTACATTAACTCCAACTCCCCGCAAATCCCCTGAATTCACATCGAGCGGCCCTGTTATATTGACAGCATTTCCCGTTGCTGTAGCGCTGCCAATATTAATGATTCCCGAAGTGCTATTGACATTAACTCTTGTTCCCAACAAATCCCCTGAGTTTACATTTTCAGAAGCTATTATATTTATATTCCCAAGAGATGTAGTATTACCGATCGCAATATTTCCCAGATCGCTATCGAGCTCGACTGCTCCCCCCAGCAAACTCCCTGCATTTAAGTTGTTGGTTGCTCTCAAAGCAATCGTTGCCACCGGAGCATTGATGGCAGCAACACTAATATTATTTTGGGCATCCAGATTGACTGTAGGAATGAAGGGATTAGCGGGATTTGTGGCGGCAGGATTAACAGTTATTGGCCCTGTGCTGATTTGCTGTCCTGCTACAATTCTGACATCTCCGGTAGTAGCGATCGCACCCGTATTAACAGTCCCGTTAATGCTACTAGCAGTGACAGTCGCAGCGGTGAGATTGCCTGCATTTAAGTCGCCAGAAGCTCTCAAAGTAATATTCTCAGTAGCTGTACTGTTGCCACCGATGCCAATTCCCAGATTCCCCAAATTGCTGTTCACATTGACCGAAACACCCCGCAATTCCCCTGAATTCACGTTGCCCGATGCTGTGATGCCGATCGCCCCGGAAGTCCCAGTATCGATCGACCTCGTTTCTATATTGCCCCGAACAGTATTCAAACTAATACTGCCGTTAATATCAGCACGAGAGATGTCACTTGTCAAGATAATATTGTTAAGAGCTTGAACATTAATAGTCGAACTCGATATCAATCTGCCCCCCACTATCACTGCCCCTTCCCTGCTTTCGAGACTAATTTGACCGCCGTTAATATCTCTAGTTACCATATTTCCCAGCGATGACAAAATCACCTGCCCGCCTGCAGAAATATTTTCAACAGAAATCAAATTCTTCGATAAAACTGTATCTATAAAGATGGCATCTTCGCCTAAACTGTCAGTAGCAGTATTAGCAGGATTTGCCAGATTTGCCACTCCAGCCCGCAGAATTAAGGCCGGACTGCGGGTTAAAATAGCAATATCCGGATCGGCACTCACATTTTCCCTACCCAATGCAATATCGGGGCCGGTAATTGTAATATCCTCGGCAACAATGCTCCCCTTCGCCTCGATTTTCAGCGAAACACCGGTATAATCTCCAAAGAAAACATCTCCTTCTGTACTGATAATTGGGTCAAATAAACTCACAAAGTTTCCCGGCATTCCCGACAAATTGCGAATCGAAAAATTGCCCCCGGAAACAAAGTGAGAATCCCCCGAAATAACGCCGTTGCTAACCAAACTCAAATTGCCGCCGCTTTGGAATTGCGCCGGAAGAGACAAGCCGCCGATCGCATTTTGAGTGAGAATGTCGATCGTGCGATCGCCCCGAATGTCTAAATTCCCCCCAGCCTGCGCCAAAAAAGGATTCTGAGCGCTGTCCCTGACCCGCACCGCATCCCCCGCCTGCAAACTCAAATCTCCCGTAGTTTGCAGCCTAGCGCCCGCTAACGTGAGATTTCCCGCAGCCCATAAATTCGCACTTCCCGCATTCAACTGCGGCAGCCCAGACACATTAGCAGCAATCGCCACATCCCCAGAATTCACCTGCAAACCAGCACCCACAAGCCGCACAGAACCGTCATCCGCAACCGCAACACCCGCCGCCTGATTTTGCCCAGTACCTGTCAGCAACTGCGGCAAAGAAACAGGATTTAAAGTCTGTTGAGAATTCCCAAAATTCCCGCCCGTTGCTATTTCCAAACTCAACAAATGCCCCGGTTGACTAATGCGTAAAACATTATCTCCGGGAACAGCAGCAACAGTAATTTGCCCGCCCGGGGCCGACAACTGCCCCGTACTAACCACCGTACCGCCAAGCAAAGCCAAATTTTGCCCAGGAGTCACAGCTAAATTGCCAGCATTCACAATACTTCCCGGTACCCCCGCACCAAAAGAAAAAGCATTTGGCGTGCCAACCAACGTGCTAAAATTATTTGTACCCGCAGCATTAAACCAATTAGAACCAAAACCGACACCAGTAGCAGTAGTCGCAGTAAAAGCTGCCGGCACATTCAAACTCGCGTTCGGGCCAAACACAATCCCCGCAGGATTAATTAGAAACAGATTAGAATTGCCGCCCGTGACAGTAATTAAACCGTTAATTAGCGAAGCGTCCCCGCCAGCAATTCGAGCTAATATATTTTGAATAGCCGAATTAGTCAGAAAATTAGCAATTTGACCTTCATTCAAGCCGAACTGCCCAAAACTGTGAAAAAGATTCGCCCCGTCTCCCGACAAACTGCCGCCGTTGATATCGTAGCGGTTGCCGCTGCGGGTGACAGCAGTGCCCGTACCGTCTGCTGCAGGCACTATGGGCTGTGCTTGCGCGAAAGTATTAAAAATTAACAAAGAAAACGGACAAATAAATAGCGCAACCTTTTTAATCTTTAAGTTGGCATTTTTCATAGCAGCAAGTAAAACTATCGCAATTGCCTTAATTATGGCACTTGCAAACAACTTACCTCTAAATAACAAATTAATTCGCTCATGACAATTCCCAAAATCCAAAGCCTCTACACAGACGGCGCTTGTTCCGGCAACCCAGGTCCCGGCGGCTGGGGTGCAGTAGTTTGCTTCGCCGACGGCAAGTGTCACGAACTCGGAGGTGCAGACCCCCAAACCACCAACAACCGCATGGAAATGCAGGCTGCCGTCGCTGCCCTCGAATTTTTTGCCAATTCCGGTCAAACCGAACCAGTCACCGTTTACACCGACAGCGAATACGTTAAAAACGGCATCACCAAATGGATTCAAGGCTGGAAAAATAAAGGCTGGAAAACCTCGACGGGCAAAGATGTCGTCAACCAAGACCTCTGGCACTTGCTAGACAGGCTGAATTCGCGGCAAGTCAAGTGGGAACACGTGCGCGGCCACTCCGGCGACTTCTACAACGACAGGTGCGATGAAATTGCCCGCAGCTTCTCCCACAATCTCAGTCCCGAACTGCAACAGCAGAAACCAACTGCGGGCGAGATTCAGGCGGACACTTTTTTCAGCGCGGCCGCACCGCCCCTAGGTTCGGAAAACACAATTGTTTGGGAAGAAACGGACACAACTGGTAACAAAACGATAGAATCCTATGTCATAACTTCTGACCTTCCGAGCTCCAACTCTACCATGATGGATTCAACTGCCGATACCCTGGAGAACTTGCCCCGCGAGGTGAGGGTTCAGGAACTCCGCAATCTGATCGAAACCTTGCACATAGCCGACGAGGTTGCGACGAAAGGCTACTTGATTACCAGTTCTGAACTGGCTGATTTGATGGATGTAAATGCCAGCGCTGTCACCAGTCGCGGAGACAACTGGGTGTGGCGAAATTGGGTAGTTTCTCGCGTGCGCCGCGAGGGCAACCAAATTCTCTGGCAATTAGAGAGAATCGACCACGTGAGTACAACTGATTAGTTGTTCGTCATTAGTCATTTGAGTGCGAGCGTCTCCCTCGCGAGCGAGACGCTCGCACTCCCATGATAAATATAAACGAATCGCACCTCGGACTTGATATAATAATACCAATTTTCGCCTCCAGAAAGCAACAATAATGAGTGTTTGGTTTGTTTGCTGAAAGACTGTATGCACCGGTGCGTCGCTGCTCGAAAAGTCGCTCTTTTTTGGGATTAGTGAATAGCGACGCACCCGGAGGCTATTAAAATATGTCTTTCTCAAAAGCACGACGGCAATCATCTAGTTTGCACCGGTGCGTCGCTGCTCGAAAAGTCGCTCTTTTTTGGGATTAGTGAATAGCGACGCACCCTACAGACTGTATGCACCGGTGCGTCGCTGCTCGAAAAGTCGCTCTTTTTTGGGATTAGTGAATAGTGACGCACCCGGAGGCTATTAAGTAACCGGACACAATTAATTACATCAAGCCTTTTGAAGAGGCAAGGTTTTTAGGCGGTATTTTGGGTAATTAATTGTGTCCTACTACTTAAAATATGTCTTTCTCAAAAGCACGACGGCAATCATCTAATAGAGTATGAAGTTCTGCGGCGACTTTCCAGGGGTTTCGGCCTTTCAATAAAGCAGCGATCGCCGCTTCATGGGGATTTCTACCAGTTTTTTTGACTGCTGCGATCGCCTCTTTGTTAGAAAATCCCCGCCCGCTGACCAACCAAGCAGCCAAGACGTGTCCTGTACGTCCAATCCCGCCGGAACAGTGAACTACCGCCCGATCGCCCGTGCTATTTGCAGATGCCAAAAACGGCAAAATGCGGTCGATTAAAGTTTCGCGATCGGCCAATTCAAAATCTGCGATCGGCGCCCAGCAGACTCGATCGCACCCAAATATTTTTCGATAGGTTCCCAGCAAATCTGAATAGCGGATGAGTTGAGCATCAGGAAGCAAACAGCAAACTCGATCGATCTTCTGCCGCCCCATAAAATCAATCCACCGAGCAACTTCCTCATCGCGGTATCCCGGTTTTGCCGCACCAAACACAATTAATTCATGCTCCGAAGCCGCCGCGAACTTGTACACGAGTCCTAAATTTAAAGGCTAATTAGCTTAAAATTATTATATAGTTGTGTGCTCGAAAGCAAACAGTGAGGGCGGAATTTGAAAATGCCAAATCCGCAGTGATTAAAATTCCAACTGACGTAGAACAGCAAACAGTTTGCAAAGAATGGAATTTTTAACGGCTGCATCTTTGGTTGAGCAAGCTGTTAAATCAAAAATCGGTCGATCGCCCAATCCTTGAAATCGAGATTTCGATCGCCAGCAACAGCCAACAGATGCAAAAATAATTAGAGACGACTTAAGCTGTTGTGCACTTAAATTGCATATTTCGATCCCATATCAAAACTCGTCAAATCCTCTCCCCCGAGCCCCATCGGACCTTCTCCCCCTCTAATACCATAAACAATCTAGGTGAATAACAGCTTAACACGAGTCTTAGTTAACAGAAAAAATCCAACTGTAAGTAAGCTCCAAACCCTCATAAAATCAGTGATTTCCCATCGAAAATCTCAAATCTAAAATCCAAAATAGCATGAGTATCAGCTTGCGAACAGTCACTGCTACCAGATATGTCACTCCCTTGCGCGAGGGCGGCTCGCTACCGGCGATCGTCGAAGCCGATGATGATGGTATGTACGTGCTCAAATTTCGCGGTGCGGGCCAGGGAGCCAAATCTCTGATCGCCGAGCTCGTGGCGGGAGAGATTGCTCGCGCCTCCGGGCTCCCAATCCCCGAACTCGTCTTTGTTGAACTCGATCCCGAACTGGCTCGGACTGAGCCTGACCCGGAAATTCAAGATTTGATCCGAGCAAGTGCTGGCCTCAACCTCGCCCTCGACTATCTCCCGGGCTCCATCACCTTTGACCCGATAGCGGGGAAATCAGAGGCGGATCTCGCCTCAGAAATCGTCTGGTTCGATGCTTTTGTAACCAACATCGATCGCACGCCGCGCAATGCAAATATGCTGGTATGGCACCGCCGGCTTTGGCTGATCGATCACGGTGCAGCCCTCTACTTCCACCACACCTGGAAAGATTATCTCTCGCGCAGCCGCGATCGTTTTCCCGCAATCAAAGACCACGTTCTGCTGCGTTTTGCCAGCACGCTGGAAGCGGCAAATTCCAAGATGACTCAAAGGCTAACGCCGGATATCATTCGCAACATCGTTAAACTAATTCCTGATGCTTGGCTGGTGGGAGATTCTCCTTTCAGCGATAGCAACCAACATCGAAATGCTTATATCGAGTACCTGCTAAATCGGCTAGAATCACCACATATTTTTTTGGAGGAGGCGATTAGTGCCCGATCGATTTCTGTATGATTATGCGATAATTCGGGTCGTTCCCAAAGTCGAGCGCGAGGAGTTTATCAACGTCGGGGCGATCGTTTCCTGCGGTACGAAAAAATTCCTTGAAGCCCGGATCGAAATTGATGAACAGCGCTTGATGGCGATCGACTCAACGTTGGATCTGGAAATGATTCGCAATCACCTAGCAGTCATTCCCATCATTTGTGCGGGCGGCAAGGAATCTGGCGCGATCGGTCAACTTCCCCACAGAGAGCGCTTTCACTGGCTCGTAGCACCCCGCAGCACGATCGTTCAGACATCGCGGGTACACACTGGTTTTTGTCAGAGTCTACCGGGTGCGATCGAACATCTGCTCGATACAATGGTGCGATCGTCAAGCCGAAAACCATCTGTAAACGCTCGGTTGCTAGCGGTTGGAATTGACACTCACGAGATGCGATCGCACTCTAGTTAGCGTTAGCTTGTCGGTTATATCTGAGATGTTGCACCATTGTCAAGAACGGGCAAGATGCCCGTTCCACAAAGAATGAGTTTTGAGTTTTCTTGTGGAACAGGCATCTTGCCTGTTCCTAAATTAGATATGATATCTTGCACCATTGTCAAGAACGGGCAAGATGCCCGTTCCACAAAGAATGATTTTTCTCGCTTCACAGGCATCTTGCCTGTTCCTAAACAAGTAATTGAGAATGGTAAAATATCTCAGTTAGATGCTACTTTGAGCTTGGTCTGCTCCGAAAACAGCGAGAATAGAAGCATCCTCAAGCTGTTTTAGCTAAAAATGAAAACGCCAGAACAAGAGTCTTGACCGATAACTTTTCTAAGTCTTAGCAGCAGTTTCGCAAGGTAGAAAGATGATGCAAATTGAACAGACAAATATGACCTTCCCTCTCTGGGGTTTAACAATTTTCATCCTGTGGACGATCGCGGTTGTTATCCTGCTGTTAACAGTCAGGATTCGGCATCTATCTGCGGGCGGATCTGTAAAAGATTTCGGCACACAAAACGACGACAGCTTGCTTTGGCGACTATTTCGAGTACAATCCAACTTGATAGAAAACCTGCCTTTGTATTTGGGAGTTGTTTTTCTTCTAACAGTTAGGGGTGTTTCAGGAACAGCAGTAGATTTGCTGGTTGTTGTGTACATCCTATTTCGGCTCGTACATTCAGCGGTTCACATCGCTGGCCTCGATCCAAAGTTTCGGTTGTTCAGCTTAGTAATTCAGTTAAGCTGTTTGGTCGCCTTAACTATTATGGCAGTTTTATAGTTAAGTAATTACGCAATTGGCACATATATTATATAGTAGGGTGCGTCAGGGGCGAATCCTAATTGTTTCGCAGACAGCGTAAGTCAGACGCACCTTACCAGTCGATCGCCCCTGTGACCTTACTGCCTGTGATTTTGCTAACTTATCGAAGTTTATGAACCGAATATCTCGTGCGATCGCTGTTGTTTTAATTGTATTAGGCTGCATTACTTTTGTTTTACTTGAGCCACCGCAATCAGCCTTAACCGTGCCACCTCCAGTGCAAGAATCTCCGCGACGCGGAGGAGATGTTGCTCAGACAATGAATTTTGGACGGCACTTTCAAGAACTAGGAGTTGAAGGGTCGATCGCGATTTACGATTTGAATAGCGATCGGCTTTATCAACACAACCCGCAGCGTAACGCCACAGCTTTTTTACCTGCATCTACATTTAAGATTCTCAACTCTCTGATTTCCTTAGAAACAGGGGTGATTTCAGATGAGATTGCCGTGCTAACTTGGGATGGAATTCAAAGGCAAATTCCCGCATGGAATCGAGACTTGAATATGAGAGAAGCCATAAAACTTTCCGCCGTTTGGTTTTACCAAGTTCTCGCCCGCCGAGTCGGGCACGAGCAAATGCAAAAATGGGTAGCTAAAGTCGGTTATGGCAACCAAAAAATCGGTAACAAAGACGATATTGACAAATTCTGGTTAGAGGGAGAACTGCGAATCACACCCAACGAGCAAATTCAATTTTTGCGCCGTCTGTACAAAAACGACTTACCATTCTCGGAGCGATCGCTATCTCTGGTTAAAGACATCATAGTTGTCGAAAAAACTCCCGATTACACAATTAGGGCAAAGACAGGCTGGGTAAGCTTTGGAGAACAAACAGGGCAGGAAATTGGCTGGTATGTAGGTTATTTAGAAAAGGATAAAAATGTTTACTTTTTTGCTACAAACATTGACATCCGCAACAATAATGACGCACCTGCAAGAATCGAGTTAACGCGCCGTTGCTTTAAGGATCTGGCGCTGCTGTAAGTGCGTTATTTGTTCTGTAATATTCGCAAAAACGCCAGCGGCTCGGCTAACGGTGACAGCCAAAACACCCATTTATTCGAGCCCAGAGTTCGAGCGTAGAAAGCGAAGTATTTTAAATATTTTATAAATTACGAAAAACAAACCAGTTTATCCGAAAACTTGTAGATTTTTCCGATCAATTTTGATGCATAAACCTGATTTTTTTTCCCCACGTGCGTAATATAAAACCCGTTGGTATCGGAATTATTCATCTGGGAGCATCCCATTTTTGCTTTCAGATCGTGGACGGTTGCATCAGAATAATATATTTGGATCGTATTCAGTGCGAGCGTCCATAGCGAACGATCCCTACCGCGAGCGAGACGCTCGCACTCCTAAAAACGCTTTTTACCAAATTGGGATGCTCCCATTCATCTCTCTTTTCTCTGACTGAGCGCCCTCTGTGGCGCCTGCGATTTAATCATTCCGAAACAAAAGTCAACGGTACAAGTCCTATCTTTTCAAGAACTATAAAAATTACCGCAGTAGCAACTGTTTAGAATTCTCGCCGTTTCAGCGCCGGGAGAAATCCACTATAATTAAGAAAGACGTACAAATCCTGAATCAACAGTGAAAAACAAGAGCTCGATCGCTTTAATGAACTGGCTGCAACCCAAACCCGAAACCGTTTTGCTGTGCGACTCAATTGCAGCAGCTTCTGACATGGCATTCATGCTCAACGGTGAGTGGGATGGGTGCAATAGTTTGGTGCTCCCTAAATCCGACAAGGTAGCAATTGAAGCAGCCGCTAGTTTGCTGGAGACATCGTGGTGCTACCAAAATACTTGCGAACCGGTTTTAATTCGGCTGGAAGTTGACGAATTGGTGCGCCGTTATGGGATTGGAGACAGGTTTTTTATTAATGCTAACTTGCGATGCGCGCAATTGAGCGAACTTTGCTTGGAAAACATTGATTTGAGTTATGCTAAATTAAATTTGGCTAACCTCAGCCGCACTAATTTAAGCAAAGCAAACTTAATGGCCGCACAGATGCCATCTGCAAACTTGAGTGGCAGCAATTTGAGTAAATCGCAACTTGTGAGGGCGAACTTATCAGGAGCAAATTTATCTGAGGCTAATCTGAAAGGTGCCGATCTGAGTTATGCAGATTTAAGCAATGTTTGTTTAACAGGTGCCGATTTAAGAGGTGCAAATTTAGCTAGAACAGACTTAAGAAAAACAAGCTTAGATGGGGCGATTGTTGAGTAATATCAAATCCCGCTTAAATACACCCTCTGCGTACATCCTGTCAACATTTATCTGCGTTAATCCGCGTATATCCGCCACCATCTGCGGTTAAAGTTCCAAAGTAATTAACTGAGCAATTTCTTCAGTCTGAAAACCCAAAGCCATCGGCTTTTGCACTTCCGGGATTACTTGCACATCATAGAGTTCTGTGACAATCCCTTCAAACCGCAACCAGTGAACGATCGCCCCAGTAGTCAAATCGATCGCCATCATACCACAGCGAGCCTCAGCATCCTTTGCTGCTAACAACTCATCCAATTCTAAACCGCTAAAAGTATTGTCACCACCCCTCGGTTTCGACAGTCCAACAATTGCCCAATTTTGCCAAAATGCTAGTCCTCGGACATAGCCCGGACAAAACGCGATCGCCTCAAATTTCCCTGTGTCTAAATCCACATATCCTAATTCGCCTCTGCCTGAATTCAGCAGCCACAATTTATCTTGATACCAGCGGGGTGAGTGCGGCATTGACAATCCTGTGACGATGATATCATTAGATTCAATATCAATAAGTATACCGCCATTTTTTCGGCGATCGCGCCAGCCATCCACCACCTCCGACTGACTCGAAGCCGTCACATATTTCGCCTCCCCATCCACCATCGCCAAACCGTTGAGGTGACAGCGGTCTTCGTTGATGTATTGTGAGATAAACGGCGGTTTCCACAGAGGTTTGCAACTGTGGCGATCGCTCAAAGTAGCGATACAATTAAACAAAGTGCTAATAAAAATGATTTGATTATTCTTATCGACAGCGATATCGTGAATGTCGATATCTCCTGTAGTATAGCCGATTCTTGGTATGTAGAGGCGATCGTAACCTTGATGTTGTCCACCCTCCGCCAGCACATTATCTAATTGCCAAAGTTGATATTTAGAACTTAGGTAAATGCGCTCGCGAGTGCAGTAAAGTCCCATTGCGCGATCGAATATTCGCCAAAAAGCCGAAATTTTGTTAGTTTCTGGCACAGCACCGATTAACATTAACCTGCTGGTTTGATAGGTTGTACAAGCGAGGCTGATTTGTTGTTCGGTTAACCAAGATGGCAAATCGCGATCGCCAAAAATCTCGTGTTCTTGGGTTGTGTTGAAAGTGGCTTGTTCGTTATTCAGAGAATCGGGGGTCATATGTTTAATATATCCAAAATGTAACGCTATAACTTGTCGGTAGGCGATCGAGCTTGAGGCCCTCCGCTTGACTCTCGCAATCACAGAATTACGTTGTCCGTGCGTAAGTTCTAACGATCTGACTTTGTATCGTTACTGTAAAATATCCCACAGAAATATAAAGATTTGTAAATGAGCCAACTGAAGCACTTACACTACGATCGAACCTTGATAAGTTTATAGTAGTCTACGGTGTCATCTACCTCCAGGTAGAAATACAGCCAACAAAACTCAAATCAGGTGACAGAGCCTTTGCAGCTCAATAATCAGGCATTCTACTAAAAGCACAAACAAATGAAAACTTTACCTCAAATTAACCGTCACCAAAAAAAAAATATATTTCCCTTGGTTGATTGCACTAGCAACCAACAAAAGGAAATAGTCATCCTTGACCCCACAATACCCGACAGCCACCACATAGCAAGCGGCATCAAAAGGGACACTACAACCTACATTCTCGAAAGTCGGCCAGATGCCGTAGAGCAAATCACCACACTGCTAGCTCAACATAGAGGCATCGAAACCCTACACATCATCACGCACGGCAGTTCCGGCAACCTTTACTTAGGCACAACAGAACTCAACAGCCGCAACATCGAAAACTACAGCCAACAGTTGCAACAGTGGCGAAAAGCCCTCAGCGCCAACGCCAGCATCATATTATATGGATGTAACGTAGCCGCTGGGGAAACAGGCCGCCAATTCCTCAGTCAACTGCACCAACTCACAGGCGCAAACATCGCCGCCAACACCGCTACCACAGGCAACAGCGCCAAAGGAGGCACCTGGGACATCCCCCAACTCATCCCCCCATCCCCGCAAGCGCCCCAACTAATTCTCACTGAAACCACCCTCAAAACCTACAGCGGCGTACTAGGCTTCTCCCCCAAAGTTGACTTCACCACTGGCTCTAATCCCAACTCCGTCAGCATCGGCGACATCAACGGCGACGGGAAACCAGACTTAGCTGTGGCGAACCGGAGCAGCGGCACCGCCTCCATCCTGCTCAACACCACCGCCACCGGAGCCACCACCCCCACCTTCGCCACCAAAGTTGACTTCACCACTGGCCCTGGCCCCTACTCCGTCAGCATCGGCGACATCAACGGCGACGGGAAACCAGACTTAGCAACGGCGAACCGGTTCGGTACCAGCGCCTCCATCCTGCTGAACACCACCGCCACCAACGCCACCACCCCCACCTTCGCCACTAATTTTGACTTCACTGCTGGCGCTCAGCCCCGCTCCGTCAGCATCGGCGACATCAACGGCGACGGGAAACCAGACTTAGCTGTGGCGAACGTTGGCAGCACCAGCGCCTCCATCCTGCTCAACACTACAACAACAGGAGCCACCACCCCCACCTTCGCCACCAAAGTTGACTTCACCACTGGC
>NZ_JAUBRJ010000098.1:0-22344 GCF_036701805.1 Microcoleus sp. N3A4 | reverse complement strand
AACTTTACTACAACCCATCCCCTGTCATCTGAAGCTGCTTTCTGGGTAGCCACTACCGGAGAAATTGAGCGAGCTGTCATTGCCTGTACCCCAATAGAAGCCCTTTCAATTTTGCTTATTGAGCAGGATAACTCTGCAACAGCACCACCCACAATTTACCTAGGAATTGAACGAGCTTCACAACTACCTATACAATTCTTACAAGAACTCGATAGCGTTATTATAGCGATTGCAGAAGATTCTATGCTCGCTCGAAATACAAGCGAGCTGCTACCGAATGCAGAACTTGTTAATCCACAGTCAAGTTGGAATGATATCTGGCTCCAACTAATTGAGCAAAAACAGCCAACTCATAAACAAAATAACCAACAGCATAAACAGCACAGTCAAGACATCGAACTGGATTAGCTTTTACAGCTTTAAAAGTTGATACCACTTACCCAACTGAGGAATTTTTAGACTATCGGACACTCGGCAGACATAGCGAGCGCCGTCGATGTGCCTTGCCGAGCGGACCAGCCACACAGGTGAATGAACTTATCACCCTATTCTCCCGACTTCAATCCTATAGCCCACATTCCGCACCCTGAACTGTCACAATACGAATTTTCGGAGTTTGGCGAAATCGAACTGGCGAGCGCAAGTCCAATTTCCCACTTCTGTGTATAAAAAATGATTAATTGGGTTCACAAAATTCCGCCAAAACCGATTGTGACAGTGGAGGGTGCGGAAAGTGGGTTTGAGTGTGCAGAATTTACGTCTGATAGGCTAGCCAAACCCCACAAACCGCATCAAAAGGTAAGTGGGGCTTTTTCTACTCTGTCAGAACTAAGCAAAAAGGCTCTAATGCCGCTGCTGCATCAGCTCACTCTAATGCCGCTGCTGCATCAGCTCACCTATCCGCTCCCTCACCAAAGCATCCTCCCCTTCGAGCCAAGCGGTGATTGTGGCAGCCTCGTAGCGAGTCCCCGGTGCGTTCCATCCGTACATCTGTGTAAGCAGGTTTTGAAGCTGTTCGGGGTAGTATTCGGGCCACCAAATCAGGGCAATATCTCGTATCTTTTCGGCATCCTCTGGCGCGATTTGTGCGGGCTCTGGTTCCGCTAATTCCTCTGCTAGTGCGGGTTCGGGCGCTAGTTGCTCCGGTTCCGGTTCAGAGGGATTGTCGCCCAGTGCGCTCGGCTTCGGCGACCGCTCAGAGATTGTCAGTCGCTCTGAATTTTTGGCTAAAGAGGTGAACTTGCTCCGCTCTTCTTCTGTCAGCGCCGCCCAAATCTTCTCTCGGTTTGCAGTTCCCTTGCCACAGACTTCTTTGAGCGCTGGCAGAATGTCGGCGGCCGCTTGCCGTGCCGATTCGGGGTCAGGCTCTGCCAGCGCCAATCGAATCATGTGCAGCAAGTCGAGTTCGTCTTCGTTCAATTCTGAGTGCTGACCTGAATGCTGACCTGAATGTAGGCTTTGTGTAGGCTGAATGTCTTGCTCTGTATGGCTCGTGTAGACCGTGTAAACTTCGGGTGAGGAAAACACTTCCACAACATCAGCATCAGTATTCACCTGGGCGGGAGAAGTTGATGTTGTGCCGCTATCAGTTTCCAGACTTGAGTCAGCAGAAGTTGATGTTGTGCCGCTATCAGTTTCCAGACTTGAGTCAGCAGAAGTTGATGTTGTGCCGCTATCAGTTTCGAGACTTGAGTCAGCAGAAGTTGATGTTGTGCCGCTATCAGTTTCCAGACTTGAGTCAGCAGAAGTTGATGTTGTGCCGCTATCAGTTTCCAGACTTGAGTCAGCAGAAATTAATGTTGTGCCGCTATCAGTTTCCAGACTTGAGTCAGCAGAAATTAATGTTGGGCCGCCATCAGTTTCGAGACTTGAGTCAGCAGAAGTTGATGTTATGCCGCTATCAGTTTCGAGACTTGAGTCAGCAGAAGTAATTTCATTCTTTTTTGCAAGTTTTGAGTTTAGGTCTACATGGTCTACACAAGCCTTATGGGGTAAGGATTGTAGGTCTACATTCCGGTCTGCACCCTGTAGACCTAGGTCTACATTTTTGGATTGACTCAACAAATCTTCTACAGTCGAAATGTCTTGGTCGCTATCTGTCCGCAACCTCAACCCTTTGATTGCCATGCCAGCGGCCGACCGCTGCTTTGCGACATCTTTCCATTCGAGGACTTCTCGGCAGAGTTCCACCAAATCTGCTGAGAAATTGTTCTTACCTTTGGCGCTGTACCCGGCTCGACGACAGTAATTGTTATAGGAGCCGAACAAAGTTGATTTAGCCGCGACATAATCCGCATCTTTCCATTCGTCTTTATCGGCTCCGATTGCCGTCTGGGCCTCGGTATCGTGAATAATGCAATCGTTGACCCATGACGCCATCGGGTCGGCCCGCACCCGGTCAGCCCAAAAAGTGCCATTAATCCCGGTTCCTTCTTGAGCCAAAATGCGCTCAATTTCGGTCACTGGAATTGATAACAAATATTGGGTAAATGCGCTTAATTCCGGCTCTAACTCTCGTTCGAGGTGGGGGTTTCGCTTAATGGGGGTGTACTCGAATCCTTCTTGAATTATTCGCCGCTTCAACCAGGAAAGTCCGCTGGCAGGGAAACACGGCTGATTTGAAGTAATTAGCGCCAGACCAGAAAAACGGAAGTCAACAGCCGATTTGTACAATTGGCGGCCACTGATTTTACCCCCGCCCGTCAGTGACCTGAAGTTTGATAAATTGCCTGTGTACTTTTCTTGGTCGTCAAAAACCGCTAGCCGCTTTGTCTGTAAATCCGCGACTTTATCTGAAGCGGTTAAATCTTCCAAGTTTCCAATCCAAGTGTTTCGCTCTCCAACTACCATTGTGGTCAGTCGGGAGTAAAGCCCTTTCCCAGTTCCACCGGGGCCAGTCAGCATTAGGAATTTGTGCAAATGCGCCATACCGCGCAAGCTGGCGGCGATGAAGGCAATCAGAATGTCTTTCTTGTTCCGATTGCCATCGGTGGCCTGATTCATCCAATCGTTGATTTTTGCCCATCCAGTATTAACAGCGCTTCCTTTGTAGCTGCGCGGTAGTGACCAAGTTAGTCGGAATCCGGGGGCGTGTTCTTGCCAAGTGTTGCTTTCAATTTCCAGCACCCCATCTTCAAAGGGCAATAGTTCGTTTGATGGTCGCTCTAACCAATCGAGCTCGAATAATTTCCTTTTGAGCGACCCTAGAACGTTGGCGCAGTAGGCGTTGTTGGGTTGCAACCCCCGCGTCTGGCACATGGTATCTATGGCGCTGAGGACATAATCGTCGTTCACCGCCGCCCAAACTCCTTTGTGTCGCAGCTCGTACTTCATCCAAGATTTGTGTTCGTCAGAGTAGCAGAGTTGGTCGCGCAACTCCTCGGCAAGTTCGGCTCCCAATTCTTGGGGTAAAGGAATTTTCTTCTTAGGCGATGAATCCTCGCTCCCATCAAGATTGCTCTCCCAGTCCTGAAAGCTGACTGACTTCATAAGCATCCGCCTGAACTCTTCTATTCCTTTTCTCTGGATAAAATCATCCATACCTTTGGTTTCTCCTTCAGTGCCAGGTTCCCATTGTGCAGTAATGCTGCGAACGGGTACACCAAACTTAAGCAACTGGCGGCCGAGTTTCCGCTGTTCCCAAATGACGCTGGGATTGGTGGCTGCATCTGCATCAAAGGCAATGATGAACCCAAAACCGGCACGAGCGTAGTGTTCTAGTATGGCAACGAGAAAGCGTTGACCTTGCAAGTCGTTTTTCTTGGCAGTCAGTCCCATGCTGATGCCCATCAAGGCAATTGTAGGTAAACCGTGACAGCATCCCGCGATTGCCTTCCAGATTCCTTCAGTTAGTAAGATGTAGGGCCGGTCGTTAATGTGGTAGCAGTGCTCTGCAAGCTTTTCAATATTCCAATAGTCCTTATCGGTTGGATGCTGGGGGAGAAAAGCGTCATATTCCCCTAACGGGGTGCGGTACTTGGGTGCCTTTTTATCTTCTCTTGACTTCCAGGGCTTGTCTGGCCTGAACTGAAATTGTGTGCCTGCACCAATAAAGAAGATGCCACCAGACTTGGCGGTATAGCCCAAGTACACTGATGCCTCGTCAGCAGATACGGTTCGGCAGTTGGCGTAACTCCAATCGTTGAGCAGTCCCCGGCTCTCAATCTGGGTCTTGTGTTTGGGGCAAAGGTTCGCGGTAGTTGATAAAAATTGATCTGCAATATTCATAGATGCCTCTCTCGCTACTCATAGCGCTGCGTGCTGGTTTTTTACAAAAACCCGCGCCAAGGAGAAGAGACGGCTCTGGTGTAACTACCGTTGATTGGCATTTGGTGCAAATGTGGCAGTTATGGCAGATTTTAGACTATGATGAATCTAAAGTTTATATTTTTTGTTTGTCTGCCGTCTCTTCTTTAGACTGCGGACTCTTTTTTTTGGTCTGGTCTAATCGATGGGGGCGGTCGCTTGTTGACAACAGCCTTTTTAAATTCTATACGCGGACGTATTGCTTAGACTGTTGACTGGCAAGAAATTGTTGATAAGCTTCCTTATCGCCGCCAAAGGAATCCACAGAAACCTGGCTAACAATCTCATAAGTCATTGCTTCAGCTTCTTCTGGTGTCAAAGGCTGGCGCTCGCAGTAAGCAATCTGTACGTCCCGAAACTCTGGCATATCCCCTTCAATCTCTGATAGGTCGGCTTCATACCGAAACACTCTGACCACTACCCAGTCCGAGGGAGTAACCAGGTAAGCTTTCCAAGGGCTGCCCTCTTTTTTAACGTGGTAAGTGAGTCGCTCTCCAAGCTTGACCTTACGCTTCAGCAGGGGGCGGGAATCGTGAGAAAGCTGCAACAGTCGAGTCAACTGTTTCCCGATCACCAATTCTTTGCTCTCGATCGGAACCCATTTTTCTCCTTCTTTGACCAGGTAGAGGCTAAGGGTAGACTTGCTTGCTAGCGGGTCGTAAAGTTCGAGTTCTTCTGTTGGCACCATCTGCTCGAGTGAAGTCATAGCCTATTCTTCCTTATAATCTTGGTGGTCTGCCCACATATCCCAGAAGCTAGTTTGCTTCCCTTTGAAAACGCAATCGACTCCAGAATCTGAATCGCCGTCGTGATGCTCGACTCTTTTGAGTTCCCATCCATACTTCTTTTGCATTGCTTTGCAATCTTCTTCGGATGAAGCCCAATGCCTATTTTCCTCATCCGAGCCATCATCTTCGCTTTTGCTAAACGGCCATCCAATCATTTTTGTTACTCCTTTAAATGGATGTGTTTTGAAACGCCGTCCGTTTTTTGAGCGATAGGTTGTCAGCACAAAAACCCATACTTGCGTCAAAATCGCCGACGTATAACTTTTTGCTCGACAAAGTTTTGGGGGCCGGGCTGGCAAAACCGTCAGGCTTTTCACAGCGAGTCAATTCCCCAATCCCTTTGGATGATACAAGCCATCGCCCCCAGTCCTTCTAGCTCGGCTCGGTTGGAGGCAGACCGGCTCGAAAAATCAACTCGGCAGTTAACCTCAACTCTGGGAACGCCAGCGACTCAACTGTGTCTGAGCCTCTAAACTGTTTGACCTGGTACTCCCCATCTACCAACTGGCAAACTGAGAGAGTGGGTTGTTTGGGAGTGCCGATGAACTTGCGGCCGCCCAAACCGAGGTAGTCCGCAATCCAGTATTCGGGGATGCCCATTTCTTCGTAGTCGGCGAATTTGAGATGGTAATCGTCCCGCCAGTTCGTGCTGACGACCTCTACAGCCAGTCGTACCGAAGACCCCATCGTGATGATTGATTCTTTTTCCCAGCGCGGCTCGGAAGCAAATGCAGTTTGGTTTAGGACGATGGTATCTGGCTGGTAGCCAGCTTCGTTGCGGATGGGCTTGAGCAGGCAGTCACCGGGGATAAAGCAAGGCAATTTCAGTCGCTTGATTTCCCAATTGATTTCGCTGTCTATAAAACCTGTAACGCGGGAATGGCGGCCCGGGACTAAAGGCATTTCAACAATTACTCCGTGGTGTAGTTCGTAGCGGCGAATAGAGTTCTCTGGATACCAGGCTGCGAACTCATCAAATGTGATTGTTTTGGGTATGGTTTGGGGGTTTGTTTGGGTTTGGATCATGTTGCTGTTTCCTCTGACTTGTTGGTTTTGAACTGCGTGAGCCCTACTCCTCATTCGCCCCCGGAATTCTCCAAGGGTCAATACCGTTTTCCCGCTTGCAACCGCTCGTAGTGGTCGCGCTCGATTCTGGCTTCATCGTCAACAAGCGAACGCCTCTCTGATATCCTGTTCAAGTTCAAGAACTCGCACTCCTCAGAAGCTCGTTTCGTTCCTGAGGAGTGCGGGTAACGCCGAAAGCTTCATCAAACCGACGTTCGAGAGATTCGGTAAGCAGCGTCCACGACAGAAGAAACGCCTTACGATTTCCCTTGTAGGCACGAGTTAGCCAGTAGGCAGTAACCACGTCCAGAGGAAGCGCATTAATGCGGGTTTGACCTCGTTGACCCAACTCGGACTCAACTTCAACCGACTAGGGTGTAATCCGTATACGTCTCTCCCAGCAAAGCTTTAGAGCCATTCGAGTGCAAAAATGTAATGCGTAAAAAATCGAAAGTGCTTCCACCCCCGGATAGCAAGCGTTTCAGGACTTTTGAACGCAAAAATCGAAAGTGCTTCTGGCTGGGAAGCCCACACATTCGGCTGTTTGTGTCAGGGACATCCGATACGAGTCCGCTCTTAATATCTGCTACAAAAACTATTTTTTCGCCCCACAACACAAAAATCCGTGGTTTTGAGCTGCAATCGGTATCGGGTTCTATTTCAGAAAGCGCGGGCGTATAACCTTTGTCTAGCAAGGTTTTGAGGGCTTTAAAGCCCCAAAACCGTCGGGCGTTAATTTCAGGTTTTCCCACGCATTCAGCCGCCTGTGTCTGGCTCATCCGGTAACTGCCATATCTGCTAGACCTCTTGCAATTGCGGACTGCCCTTGCCCCGCCGAATCGAAATCAGAGGGGATTCAACAGGCGCGTACCGACAGTAGCAGACGACAATCAGGTCAAATTTGGCAATCCCAATAGGTGCATATTGCTCAACTCGCACTACTTCCCAATCACCACGCCGGAAATGAGTGCTAGAACCGGGTGTTTCTGAATCTATGGCTTCTGTTACTTGGCAATACTCCGAAGGTCTATAGCCCGGTTGGGGTATGGGGGCATCTGAAGAATCGAAATACTCGGCCAGAATGTCTGTCAGCGCTCCCGTGTGAGCTAAGATGCGGTTTTCGGCTCCATCTTCCTCCATCCAGTCGGCTCTAAAAGCAATGTATTTTCGCATAAATTAATCCTCCATGTAGTCGGGAAATTGAGCGTCGCCTTCAAACACACAGTCGTACTTAAAGATGCTGCCCTGTTTTGGCTCTATCCGTTTCAATCGCCAGCCATACTTTTCTTGCATTTTGTAACATCGCCAACGCTCAGTTACAGCGTGAGAAGTTTCTTGGGCGGTAGGGTCGGGCGGTGGGTTTTGATTGGTCATACGTGGTCAATATCCTTGTTGGTCGAGAGGTCATGTCACAAGAATCTCCATTACTAGACATCCGCTAGACATTAACTAGCTTCTTTACTTCCCTTGCCCCGCCTGGCTTTGGTGGCTGACGAGGGGGTGGTTTCTGTCGGTGAGCCATTGGTGCGATCTGTCATGGGAGGAAGGACTCCGTGTTTTGCTACATAATTCCTTACAAAGTCTGTTACTACTTCGCTCATATTCCTTCCCTGCCTTGCACAGACGGCCTTGAACTCATTTCTTAGGGGCTCAGACATAAAAATTCGGAGTGAAATGATTTTCCCTTCAAGGTCTGACATGGGCATTAATGCAAGTTATGTATTTACTGTCCATCTTCCCACTTTGTTTGAAAGTAAGCGACTGACTCAATACTCATTACTTGCATAAGTGTTAGTCCATGCTATACTAACACTTATGCACGCATAAGAGCCGCCTCAAAGCTTAAAACGGTCATCCGTAAAGTCCCGCGAGGTTGCCCCAACTAGCTCTCACCGCGTCCAAACGGAAAATCCGCTATTACCCAGTAACAGAGGCGAAGAAAGTAGATTTTCCCAGCATCCCAAATCTAAAATCTAAAATTGCTTCTTGGTTACCATTCGGGGATTTCTTCAGATGAGGAGTCTTCTGGGGCTTGCGGGTGTTGTGACAGTTGATAAGGGAGCAACGGCGCGGCGGGCAATTCATCGGGTATGTTGGGATATGCGTGAGACGTTCTGAAATTTCAAAGCAACACATTCGGCCGCCTGTGTCTGGCTCATCCGGTAACTGCCGTCTGGCAACATAAACCCATCGACTGTTAGGGGGCGTTGCTTAATCAGGCTATGAAAATGGATAACTTGAAAATTCAGAAGATTGACTGACTCGCTTGTTTCATTTTTTGCACATTGAGTCGTTCATACCGTAAATCAGCAACGCCTTCAGATTTTGTTAAAAACGCTCTTAATCGCGCTTTTGTTGTAGAGTCTCAAAGTCTGCAAGTGCCGTATAAAATCAGGCATTTGCTTTACAAATTTAGTGAGGATACAGGCAAAAGCACTCTCTGCACTCTACCTGTTTTTAGCGGAAAATGTGCAGCAAGAGCCTGCATTTTCCTGTACTTTACTGATTTTTTGTGGAGAGAGTGCAAATATTTGTTGAGGTTGGTTATGGCTGTTTTTGATTAGTAGCAAGCAATGGTTTTGCGATCGCAAGCCCTGACTAACGTGCCCATAAAAAATAATGCACCCTCATGAATGGGCAATCCTAGGTGTCAAGGGGCTTGATTTTTACCCGCTCTGAGACTGTACCGATTGCTCACATTGCTCCTGCTTACGAATTAATCTTAATTAAGGGATTTCAGTAATCCCATAAATTTCCGTTTGCGACCATGAGTTTGTATTAGTGAGGCACAATAAATTGACCATTCAGATTCCCGATTAGATTGTAGATAAGCAGCACGAGCTTTGTGCAGCCATTCAACAGCAAAATGATACGCATCCGCTTTACCTCGCTCGACAATTGATTCAGCACTCAACAGTATATTGGCACTACAAACAGTGGAGGGAACAAGGAGTGATTGAAGAGTTGATGAGGGTCTTACATTCTCAAGTTCTATCGCAAGTAAAAAAAACCGAAGTGGACTAGATTGATGATGCTCGACTCGCAAGCAGTAAAAAATACCTGTAATGCCAGTATTGTATCGTTCATGATATTGTTTTTACAAATCTACCAACGGTATTAAAAGGCATCTAGCAGTTGATACTCTTGGGTTTCCCTTCGATACTCACTGCACCAAAGCCAATGTATCAGATGATGTCGGTTTAATTGAAATGTTGACCAAAAACATCGATTATTTCAAGTCTAAACCCCCGTCAATATTCCCAAAATTACCATATTACGCTTACCACGGAGATCATCCCGAACATTTGACTGCGGAGTTAAAGAAGATTTACCCACAGATTCTGACCAAAATTAAGTTTGAACTCTCGGAAAAACCTTCAAAAAAACACAAAGAAGCTCAAGGACAATCGGGATTTGTGCCAGTTAAAGCGAGGTGGGTCATCGAGCGCTCGAATTCTTGGATGGAAAGGTGTAAAATTCTCATCAAAAACTCCCTTGAGAACCTTAGATAATGCAACTGCCAAGATGAATCTTTGTTTTATTAGGTTGATGATTAAGAGGCTAGCTTCTTAGATATCAAATGGGTTCTATAAGGACGGGGCTTTAGACCCAATTTTGCCGTAAGATTGTAAATGCCGTCTGGTCGCCCCTATTTTATATTGTTAAATGAATCGCACGATTCCCGAACAAGAATCCCTCACCGTCGAGTTTAAGAGCGATCGCACTCGCCTGCCAGACAAAGACCTGATTGAAACCGTCGTCTGCCTTGCCAATACAGACGGTGGCTCCATTTACCTCGGCGTTGAAGATGACGGTCAAATAACAGGTTTGCACCCCCAACACCAAAACCTGTCCACCTTAGCAGCCATGATTGGCAACCGCACCAACCCCCCAGTCAGCGTACGCGTTACAGCGTTGCTAGAAGCAAGTCAAACCATTGCCTGCATAGAAGTCCCCAAATCAGCTCGCATCGTCGCCACCTCTGACGGACTCCTACAACGCCGCCGCCTGCAAGTAGACGGAACACCCCAATGCGTCCCCTTTTATCCCTACGAATTTGCCACTCGCCAGTCAGACTTAGGCGTTCTCGATTACTCCTCATTACCCGTCACCGGATCGTCTGTCACCGACTTCGACCCCCTGGAACGCGAACGCCTGCGACAATTAATAGAGCGATATGGGGGCGATCGTACTCTGCTATCCTTAACTGATGAAGAACTAGACGGCGCTTTAGGTTTCGTGCGTTCTACGGATGGAATTCGCTTCCCCACCGTCACCGGACTGCTGATTTTAGGACGAGAAAGCGCCCTCCGCGAACACTTACCCACCCACGAAGTCGCCTTTCAAGTCCTCGAAGGCACCCAAGTGCGAGTCAATGATTTTTACCGCACCCCCCTACTAAAACTGTTTGAGCGAGTCATGGAACAGTTCGAGGTGCGTGTCGAAGAAGATGAAGTGCAGATCGGTTTATTTCGCGTCCCCGTTCCCAACTACGATCGCCGCGCCTTTCGCGAAGCCTCAGTCAATGCCCTCATCCACCGAGATTACACTAAATTGGGAGCCGTTCACATCCGCTGGGAAGATTACGGAATTACCATCAGCAACCCAGGGGGTTTTGTTGAAGGTGTCACCTTAGATAACCTGCTAGTCGTAGAACCCCGACCGAGAAACCCCTTTCTAGCCGATGCCATTAAACGCATCGGACTCGCCGAACGAACTGGGCGCGGTGTAGATTTAATCTATCAGGGGTTATTGCGCTACGGAAGATCCGCCCCTGATTATCGAAGCACAAACTCTCATTCAGTTGCCGTCAGACTGCCAGGGGGGGAAGCCGACTTAGGACTGTTGCGCGTAGTGATTGAAGAGGAAAATCGCCGTCAAAGCCCACTCCCCGTTGACTCTTTAATCGCTTTAGGACAATTGCGACAAGAGAGGCGGTTAGACACGGCTACTCTCGCCCGTGCCATTCAGCGAGATGAAGCGATCGCCCGCAGCGTGTTAGAACGATTAGTTGAAGCGGGTTTGGTAGAAGCGCATGGTGTCAAAAAAGGACGCACCTACACCCTCAGCCCCCAAGTTTACCGAGAACTGGGACAATCCGCTGATTACGTTCGGCAAGCTGGCTTTGAACCCATTCAGCAAGAGCAAATGGTGCTTCAATATGTAAGGACTCACGGCAGAATTACCAGAAAAGAAGCTGTGGAACTTTGTCGTATCAGCGAAGACCAAGCTAGTCGCCTGCTGCGGAAGTTGACTGATGCCAACCAGTTGAAATTAGAGGGTCAAGGCCGCGCGTCATATTATGTTGTTTTCTCGCTCTAAAACACGCGATGCGCCTTTTAAACACGCGCCGCGCCTTTTAAACACGCACCGCGCCTTTTAAACACGCACCGCGCCTTTTAAACACGCGCCACGCCTTACTATGACATAAGTTTAGTCAAAAAAATCCTCTTCAAAAACAAGCGATTACCGTTCCCACGCGCGACACAAGCCAGAACTGCTCAAATTGCGGGCATAACGTGGCAAAAACATTGAGTACCAGAACTCATAAATGTTCTCACTGTGGATACGTAGCAGACAGGGATGAAAACGCGGCGATTAACATTTTGCGTAAAGCAACTACGGTCGGGCAGACCGGAAGTAACGCTTGACTGAGTTGGAACCTCTCGGTGGCTACCCCTCTACGCTACTTGGGGTAACTCTGGTATGGTAAGGACTGCGCTCACTTGCTAATTTTAGTAAATGAGCTTTTAGTCATTTTAGAAAATTAGCTTTATTGTGAAAGGTTATAGACTAAAATAATAAAATTAGCTTTTTAGTAATTTAGATATTGACTATTTTCGTTTTTTAGATGACGATATATATAGAAAACCCCATCCCATGTCCCTAAAGCCATGATTGCAGTCGCCATCGCGTCCCTGTCCGGGGGGCAGGGCAAGACAACCGCATCTCTATTCCTGAGCCGCCTCCTAGCGAGCCGGGGCTATCCCACACTGGCTATCGACGCCGACCCCCAACACAACCTGACCACCTACCTGGGGCTAGAACTGCAACCCAACCAGCCCACCTTGCTGGAAGTTCTCAAAAAATCCGTGCCCATCGAAGACGGCATCTATCCAGTCGAAGGTAGCGACAACTTGTTTCTAATTCCCTCCGACGACGGCCTTGACGCCGCCGCCGACTACCTATCCAGCAGCGGCGTCGGCGCTACCCTGTTGCTGCGCCGCCTCGAACCAGTTGCCGAAGCCTTTAAATTTTGTATCATTGACGCACCCCCGCAGCGCTCGCAGATTTGCTTAACCGCAATCGGTGCCGCCGACACCGTAATCGTACCCGCCGAAGCCTCCGTCAAAGGCTACGGTTCCCTAGTGCGGACACTCGACTTGCTCAACTCCATGAGAGATGTCAAAGCAACCAACGCTACCGTACTAGGAGTGCTGCCCTTCCGCGACCGCTGGATTGGCAACACTCAAACCCTAGAGAGCCGCCTAGCCGTAGAAGGAATGAAAGACGAAGTTGAAAACGAATTAATTCTCCCTTCAATCCGAGAATCCGAACAGTACAAAAAAGCCATTAACAAACGCCAAACCCTCAGCGAATTAGGACATCCCGACTTAGAATATCCCTTTGAAATACTGCTCGCCAAAATCGAGTCTCTTTTACAACAAAAAGTACAGTCAGAAACTCAGGTCTAAGTGCGCTAAGTTTCCCACCTACCGAGCTTTTTTATGAGTGACAGCATCCTCGACAAAATTCGTTCCAACCGCAAGCGAACAATTGTTCCCAACCGAGAAGATACTTTAATCGCCCCTAAACAGGAGAACGGACAAATAGCCCAACAGTTAACTCAGGCGAGCGAAGCTTCAAACGAAACTTCGGCGAACGAAGCTTCAAACGAAACTTCGGCGAACGCAACTTCAAACAAAACTTCGACGAACGAAGCTTCGACGAACGCAACTTCAAACGAAACTTCGACGAACGCAACTTCAAACGAAACCACTAATCCCAATTCAACATTAGAAGAGTTAAAAGCAGAACTCGCGAAACTTCCGCCAACTCGTCGCCATTCTGCTGTTGTTTTAGATGCAGAAATAGATGCTAAATTGACAAGATTTTGCAAAGAAAAAGGAGTGACCGTAGAAGTATTTTTAGAAGCTGCATGGCTGCAAGCAGAAGCTTCATCCGAGCTGATGGAAAAAATCTTAGTAGAAGCTAAGTGCCGCTACGATTCAAGAAAACTTGCTGGAAAGCTGAGGCGGCTGATCACAATGCTATCCGGGCGCTGATAGGGAGTAAATCTTAATCGCTGATTCTCTGGACTACTTAGGACTTTTAGGGAGTAACTGCTTCGCGTGACGAGCTCCATCGGTTGTGTTACCATCAAAACTAATCAAACATTAAAAGAACGAATTTTTGATGGTGAGTGTTGCCCCTATTCCTGGGATAGTTGCATAAGTAGGTAGGCGGGATTAAACCGAATAATGTAACAGTATGTAAATAGGCTTAAGTCAGCCAGTAGAGAGCATTTGGACACTTTACATCGTTTACATAGTTGCGTTTTAAAGCGCCGACTTACTTAAGTCCTAAATAAATTGCCACAGCAATTTCCAGGTTTATGGAGTACGGTTGCAAGGGTTTGTCAACCATTTTGGTAAGTGCCTTTGGTAAGTGCTTGGGATTAAGGTGTACTCTATTTGCCTGGAATCTGCTGTATAAGTTTCATCCAAACCTCACGGGGATGCGTGAAACTCAGACACAAAGCGTGCTGAGAGGGAAGCGACTCGGAGGATTTTAATCCCCGTTGTATTTTCAGGATATAGCAGTCCTAGATGTCTGTCTTGTCCACTTTGTATCAATCTTATGTAGTTCTCGACCGCCCTAAAATTCCAAATGCTGCACGGCCCGCCGCTTAGTTTCCTCCCCGCGCCTGTCATATTTTGCCGTAGTTACCGGAGAAGCATGACCCGCCAACTTTTGCACCGTCACAATATCCACCCCAGCATCAAGGAGGTCCGAGCAAAACGTGCGCCGGAAATCGTGGGGACTAAAAGACTCCACCCCAGCGAGAAACGCCCGCCGCTGCACAATCTTCAACACACCATCCTCCGTCATCCGCCGGCGCTGAATTTCTCCCCCCTTCCGAATCGGGTACAACAGAGGCCCAGTCGCCTCTCCCCTCAACTCCAGCCACTGGGACACTAAAACGCAAGCAGACTCCGGGAGATAAACCGTCCTGTCTTTCTTGCCCTTGCCCTCTCGGACGAACAGCGCTCCCGTAGATAGATTGAAATCTCGCTTCAAGAGATTGACCGCTTCAGAGCGACGGATGCCGCCCCCTCGCAAGATAGCAATCAGCGCCGAGTCCCTAACATCAATAGGGGTCTTACCAGAGCAACTTTCCATCAATGCAGCAATCTCACAGAGCGTTAGCGCGCGCCCCCTAACTTTTCCCGATTGCTTGATACTCCTGACATCCACCGCTTTACTGTAATCTATGGGGTCGATTAAATCCAACCGCAGAGCTTCCTTCAACACCCGTCGCAGGGCGCACAGCATTTGGTTCACCGTCGCCGGGGCGTACTTTTTCTCAAGGGCAGAGCGCAGAGCCGCCGTATGTTTGTAGCGCAATGCCGCCCAATTCAAAGTCATTGCGTCACACTCCCCACCTGTCAGCATTCGGGCCATGATATTGAGTCCTTCTCTCATGGTTGCCTTTGACCGCTCGCTACCCAAACTGTCGAGGTACACTGCTGCTGGGTGCTGAGTCAGGGGTACCGGACAGGGCAGATTCAAGGTTTCGGGCTGTTGCTCTCCAAGTAAGTTGAGCATTTACTCTTTCAAAGTGATATTATAAATACTAAATTTTACGCCGTTAACGGTTCACGCGATCGATTTGGCTCTTCCCTCGTGAACCCTCACCGTCCGGGCAGGGTAAGCTCATCTAATTTGGTATAAATTGTACTTGACTTTAAAGGCAAGATATGAAGGAGTATCCAGTCAATAGCGGTTCTTGAGAATCCATTGAAGATATTGTGACGATCGCCCGAGCCGTGTAAGTGAGGCTCGTAGCGGGCGATCGAGTTACAATGGGCGCTCGACCCGCAGCCTTAAAGATGTCAAATGCGTCCTATAATACTGCTTCATATCAGTCACGAATGGTGAGGAAAAAACAATGCAGAAAGGATTCGATCGTGTTGTGAATGAGCCCAAATCATCGCCGACGATCGAGCGGCCTCAACCCATCTCCATGCAAGACTTACAAATAAGCTTATCAACTTATTTTGACGATCTACCAGACCCAAGATTAGACCGAACCAAACAACACTTACTCAAAGACATTCTTGTAATTACCATCTTAGCTACGATTGCCGGTGCCGGCGGGGTGGGAAGACATCGAAAATTATGGACTCAGCAAGCAACAATGGTTAGAAGAATTTTTAGAGTTACCCAATGGCATCCCCAGCGATGATACATTCCGCCCTTGTGTTTGAAAAGCTAGACCCAAAAGTTTTAGAGGATAAATTATCGCAATGGTTGCAACAAATTATGGGTTCAGTCTTTCAAGAAATTATCCCCATAGATGGCAAAAGTTTGCGGGGTTCTTACGATCGAGAGAAAGGTTTAAAAAACTGACATTTAGTGACAGCTTGGGCGAGCAAACAACGTTTGGTACTCGGGCAAGTGAAAGTTGAAGACCACTCCAATGAAATCACAGCTATTCCAGCACTACTAGAATTAATCGACATTTCTGGAGCGATTATCACTATTGATGCTATGGGAACTCTCTCCAGAAATAGTCCGACTGATTCGTCAGAAAAAAGCCGATTATGTCGTGGCACTAAAAAGCAATCATTCCACTCTTTACAATAAGCGTGAAAGACTGGTTTGCAACTGCAAAAACTCAGGAATTCATGGAAAGTGAAATGAGTTATGATTCACGAACCGAAAAGGGTCATCATCGCGTCGAAACTCGAAAAGTCTGGGCGGTATCAGTTGCCCAATTAGGAGGACTTTACAAGCAGAACAATCTTGCTGGATTGCACACTATAGTTATTGTTGAAAGAGTCCGTCATCTGTGGAACAAAACCACTCGTGAGGTGCAGTTTTACCTAAGTTCTTTGCCAGTAGATGCTAAAGCGGAATGGTCGTGCTATTCGTCAACATTAGGGGATTGAAAACCAAGTTCATTGGACTTTAGATGTCACTTTTAATGAAGACCAATGCCGCATTCGGTCGTTAAACAGCCCTCAAAACTTGGCTCTTCTAAGACGAATGGCACTTAATGCCATCAATCAAGAAACCACTCAAGGAGCGTAGTGTGCTACAAAAAAAGAAACGAGCGGCGATGAATGATGACTATATGATGCAGATTCTCAAGTGCTTGTGTCAAGCCTGATTGAGATGCTCTTACCCTGTCGATAAGTAACCGGACACAATTAATTACATCAAGCCTTTTGAAGAGGCAAGGTTTTTAGGCGGTATTTTGGGTAATTAATTGTGTCCTACTACTTACAAGCAAAAAAAAAACAGTAACAATTAGTGCATCAAACTGGCTAGTTTTTATTGATAAACCGTTGAAACTCTTATTAAAGCGTTGGTTTCTGGCGGACCGTTCCTGGAAAGACCGTCCGCCAGAAACCAAGCGGGGGAAGGGATTGGAATTATGGGAGATGTCTATTCACGACTGTCCAGAGCCAGACTTTGTTTTTTTTTGAGCCAACGAATGTTTGTAGCTCATCAAGAAGAGCCGTTTCGGGAATCTCGTAGTTCTCATCAGCAATTTTGGCTTCAGCTTGGCGCACCCAGTTGATGACGCTGTTGTGAGAGATCCCTGTGACTCGTTCAATGCCGCTCCATCCCATACCGTTGAGAGACATTTTGAAGCAAAGGTCTTTGACTTGAGCGCTGTAGCCGGGTGGTTGTGGGTTTTCCCGAAATTGACTCTGGCAGTTTCGACACAGATAGCTCTGTTTACCTTGGCGGTGTCCATTTTTGACCACTTTGGAACTTTGACTGTGGGAGGGCAAGGCATTGGCATATTTCATCACATCATTCTCCATTATGCAACACCAAAATTTCAGCGGTTCCGTGGCGGCTGGTGACAGCTTCGCTACTTTTCCCCCAAAAAGGGGTTGACTTTTGCGACAACACACGAGTATTACCCCTGGTTGCACAACCTTCTATTCTCGCCTTGTTCAATAATCAAATAAAATTGCTATACTTTGATATTGATTACTTAATATTTATGAATTTTAAAGAAGTTTTTCTTATCTATTTAACTTTCTTAATTTTCTTAAATACCTTATAATAATTACTTGTTAAGTATCTTAACAGACCTTGAACATACATTTAATTAGTGATATATTTTTAGTTGTAAAAACAACTTCCTTCAAGGAAAACTCTATGCCTACAAACACAGTCAAAACAGTGGATGTCAGAGCGGTACCATTCTTTGCGCGTTTCTTGGAAAAGCAAGCTACTGAAGGAACAGAGGTTCCTTGGACTTACAAGTATCCTTCAGATTTGGAAGATCAATAATTTAGTCTTCTGCATCTGAAATTACCTTTCTGATCGGGAAGATACCTTGTAATTGGCTTCATCAGGATTTAAGGGAGTAGCAGTTATCAAATAACTGAAAACTACTCTCCTAAACGCTATCGCTTTCATATTACCTTATCCATAACATGGAGGTAATTGCTTTTTATATAAACCAAAATTATTGAAAATTTTTGGTTTATATAAAGCATTTTTTTGCTATTATTTAATAGCTACATCCTAAAATTATCAAAAAAAATATTTTTTATGAACCTGTCTCGTGATGTTGCTTTATTAATTACCCACAGTGGTGATTTCTTCACAATAGATAAAGTGGCAGAAGCCTTATCAAAAAAAGGGGTGCAACCATTTCGTCTAGATACTGATAAATTTCCTCTAGAAGTGCAATTAACAGCACATTTTGATAAGTCTAAAAGCCACCACACTATAGAATATAACAACCACTCTATCAGCACTGAGCAGGTGCAAGCTGTATGGATGCGCCGTATTTGGGAACCAGAACTGAGTCAAGAATTACCGCCAAAGTTCCGAGAAGCTTGCTTGAGAGAATCACAAGCAACTTTAGATGGTTTTTGGGATAGCCTCAAGGGAGCTACGTGGGTAGATAATTTAGAGCGGATAAATTATGCAAGTAACAAGCTGCGTCAATTGCGGATTGCGTCTGAAGTAGGTTTTGTTATTCCCCAGACTCTTGTTACCAACAAAGCGGAAGCAGCACGAGAGTTTTTTGGGCAAGTCAACGGCAAAATGGTCAGTAAGCTCTTAACTGCTCTTTCCCGCAGTATGGAAGCTGACTCCTCGTTTTTTCTGTACACCAGCATCGTTAAAGAAGAAGACTTACAAGATGCCGAGTCACTGCGCTATTGCCCAATGGTTTTTCAAGAGCAAATTCCAAAGCAACAGGAATTACGAGTAGTGTATGTGAATGATAATGTATTTGTGGGGGCGCTAAATGCAGATGTGTATGCAGCAGCCAAAATTGATTGGCGTAAACCTGGTGTTGAGGTTGGCGCATGGCAACATCACCAGCTTCCTGATGAAGTAGTTAGCCGTCTCAAAGCCTTTATGGGGAAATTTGGGCTGTTGTTTGGAGCGTTAGATTTCATCGTCACACCATCAGGCGAATACGTCTTTTTGGAAATCAACCCTGTGGGGGAGTGGGGAATGCTGGAAAAGGATTTAGACTTACCCATTGCAAGTGCGATCGCAGATGCCCTACTTCAAAGAAAGAATGAATAATCAAAAATTTAATATTTGATATTAGCCTGCGGCAAGCCCCCCAATGTCTACATACTTCACACTTCATACTTTTTATGACCGTATTAATAGTCACGTTTAGTAAAGACAACGAAAGCATTCTTCTAGTCATCAAAGAAATTGAGGCTAGAGGAGAAAAAGCATTTCGGTTTGACACAGACAGATATCCCACCGAAGTCAAGCTAGATATTTACTCCGGCGGTACTGAACGAGTAATTATTACTGATGGCGAACATAAGCTAGATTTGAGTGAAGTCTCCTCAGTTTGGTATCGGCGGATGCGCTACGGACAAAAAATCCCCGACTCAATGGACAAGCAATACAGAGATGCGTCAATTAACGAATGTCGCGCCACAGTCAGGGGTATGATTGCCAGCCTTCAGGGATTCCACTTTGATAAAATGTCTAATGTGGATCGGGCTAATAATAAGCAACTACAATTGCAAGTTGCACGAGAAGTTGGTCTTGTGACTCCGCGTACTCTAACTTCAAACAATCCAGAAACAGTTAAGCAATTTGCTCAAGAGTGTAGCCAAGGTATAGTTACCAAGATGCTTTCTTCTTTTGCTATTTACGATCGGCAGGGGCGAGAAAACGTTGTGTTTACCACTCCAGTTACAAATGATGATCTGGAGAATATGGAAGGACTGCGTTTTTGTCCGATGACCTTTCAAGAAAATGTGCCCAAGGCGCTGGAGTTGCGGACAACTATTGTCGGACACCGCGTATTTACTGCCGCAGTAGATTCCCAAAGCTTGTCAGGATCTACTTACGACTGGCGCAAAGAGGGAAGAGCCTTAGTTAAAAATTGGCAACCTTACGACTTGCCAGAAGATATTGAAAAAAAACTGCTCAAATTAATGGCTGATTTTGGCTTAAACTATGGAGCAATTGATATTATTGTCACGCCCGATGGTCGCCATGTATTCCTAGAAGTTAACCCAGTTGGAGAATTTTTTTGGATGGAGATATATTCACCACACTATCCCATTTCGCAGGCAATCGCAGAAGTATTACTGACTAATAAAAATTAGAGGATTTAGCCTTGTCGTATTTTTCTTGTCCTCTATCTATCCTATAGCTACTCAGTTGAAAAATACGTTTGCAGTAGTGTCCTGTAGAACAAAGTAGCCGATGCCGCGTCTACATCCCTTACCACTTTGAAATTGGAGATTAAATCATTGTGATAAACTTAGTAAATACACAAACAGTTTTAACATTTGATGGGGTAAATGATTATATAGACTTTCGCAAAAACGATATTGGCGGCGTTTTCGCTCAAGGGAGTTCAGCTTTTACCGTTTCAGGATGGGTAAATCCACATAAATTAACAAATAAAGCCACTAGTTACGGGACGCGCAATGTATTTTTTGCCCGTTCTTCAGAGAGATACAGCGATAATTTTGAATTCGGCATCAGTGAAACAGGAAGCCTAGATGTCTACATTGATGAAAGTGTTAGCAAGGGTATCAAAACATTTGGGCAAGGAGAATTAACTATAGGACAATGGCACTTTTTTGCTATTGTTTTTAATAGCGGTCAGCTAACCGTATATCTTAACGATCGTGAATACAACGATTCTCTTAGAGGTTCATCTTTAAACAAAGCCACAAGTTCTATAACTCTGGGAGCAACGTTACACAAACAGGTCTATTTCAAAGGACAATTAGCAAATATTAGTGTTTGGAATTATTCCTGTACTCAAGCACAAATCCAGATTCATCGTTGTGGGCTAATAGTCGGAGATGAATCAGGATTAGTGGCTTACTGGAAATTAGACGAAGGGCAAGGTACAACTGTCAAAAACAAAACTGGAAAGTCTTATCAAGGAAATTTTCGTGGTAATCCTATTTGGACTTTAGCAGAAATTCCATTTGCAACACAATCATCAAATCCAGTTCCATTTGCAGGAGAATTATCCAATCAAGAAGATATTCAAAAAGAGATCCAAACTGAGACAGCAGTTATTCCTGAAGAAAATATCTCACCACTAACCACAAATTTATTAGCAGCAACGGTATCGTTAGTAAGCGACGACGAAGATCGACCAAAGGAAATTCAACAGACAGAAACAAACAGCGAAGAATCCGAAATTATTCCAACTGCGATCGCTCTCGGACCACATGAGGAAGAAACCAAAGCAGATCAAATTGAAGATCCCGTCAATATCCAACAAGCACAAATATTAACTCAAGAGGAATCGCCAGAAACCATGAATACAAAAGCCCGTCCCAAATATAAAATACTTTCCATTGATGGAGGCGGTATTCGGGGCATTATTCCTGCATTACTTCTAGCAGAAATTGAAAGGCGGACACAAAAGCCTATATTCAGTTTGTTTGATTTAATTACTGGCACTTCCAGTGGCGGAATTTTAGCACTTGGACTAACTAAACCACGATTAAGTTCTGATGTATCTGATAACTTGCCAGTAGCTGAATACACTGCTGAGGATCTCCTACAGCTATTTCTTGAGTATGGGGTAGAAATATTTTATGAGCCGTTGTTTCAAAGATTACTTGGTCCGTTAGAGGATATTTTTCTCCAGCCAAAATATCCTTCGGAAAGCAAAGAAGAAATTTTAAGGCAATATTTTGGTAACGCTCCTCTAAAAAATAATCTCAAAAAAGTTTTTGTAACGAGTTACGATATCGAGCAGCGAATTCCGATATTTTTTACAAACAAACTAGAAAAGCTGCAAATAGAATCTAAGAATTTTTGTAAGTTATGTGAGGGTTTTTCGCTCCTAGATGCAGCATTGGCAACTAGTGCCACTCCGACTTATTTTGCTCCTCATCGGATTGTAAACCCCCACAATAGCGGCATCGTTTATACTTTAATCGATGGTGGAGTGTTTGCTAATAATCCAGCTCATTTAGCTATTTTAGAAGCACAAATTAGTAGTAAACGAAAAGCACAAAAAGTCCTCAATACAGAAGATATTTTAGTAGTTTCTTTAGGTACAGGTTCGCTGACGAGTGTCTACCCTTATAAAGAAGTCAAAAATTGGGGACTTTTGCAATGGGGAAGACCGCTTTTAAATATTATGTCTGACGGTAGTAGTGAAGTGGTAGCTGGACAATTAGAACAGTTGTTTGAGCCTAGCGATCTAGAAGCTAAAAGTTTTTATTATCGCTTTCAAACATTGTTAGATAGTGAACTAGAAGAAATAGATAATACCAAACTCCCAAATACTCGTCAGCTACAAGCTATAGCCCATCGACTAATATCTAACAAAAGTCAACAAATCGATGAACTGTGTAGTCTTTTGTTGGGCTAAATCACATTTCTTACATTAGACCTCTCCAAAATTTTTATTTTGTGCTAAACTTGAATAAATATCGTAAAATTAGTAAAAATTTTAAGTTAATGA
>NZ_JAUBRJ010000097.1:0-22716 GCF_036701805.1 Microcoleus sp. N3A4 | reverse complement strand
GGAGAGGGGGAGAATCTTCACATCGATAGTCTTCCTTCTACATCTGACAATCAAGCAATTTGGTCTCCAGCCCCCGGATTCATTCCAACGCGCAGACTGACTGACGGGAGTAAATCTCAAATCTCAAATCTCAAATCGGCTGACTCCAATACCGTACCGCGCCTAAAATTAGGAGATTTTGAGACGAATTGTTATTTTTTGTAATATTATGGAGTGGAGCACTCATAATTTATCAAAAATATGGAACCCGCAGCAGTTCTCGGCATTTCACTGGGCGTGTGTCTGGTGGCAATCACCGGATTCTCGATCTACACGGCTTTCGGCCCCCCCTCTAAGGAATTGAGAGATCCTTTTGAAGAACACGAAGATTAGGAAGAAGTCAGTAGTCATTAGTCAGCAGTCATTAGTCAGATTAATGCCCCATGCCCTCTCCCCCTCTCCCCCTCTCTCCCTCTCCCCCTCTCTCCCTCTCCCCTCTCTCCCTCTCCCCTCTCCCCCTCTCCCCCTCTCTCCCTCTCCCCCTCTCTACCTAGTAGATATTCTTCTATTGGTGGGAAGGGAGTGATTCAGTGGGCCGATCGCCACTCGCCTCCGGGTCAATGCTATATTTTTCAGAAATACAGTAAATCTATATTTCATTTAAGCTAAAAATTATTAGGTTTCAAGCAGAAAGCATCATGGGCAATACCTTTGGGCATTTATTTCGGATATCGACATTTGGGGAATCTCACGGAGGCGGTGTGGGAGTAGTAATTGACGGTTGCCCTCCCCTAGTGTCGATCGACGCATCGGAAATTCAAGCAGAACTCGATCGCCGCCGCCCCGGCCAAAGCAAAATTACCACGCCCCGCAAAGAAGCAGATACCTGCGAAATTCTGTCGGGGGTGTTTGAAGGCAAAACTTTGGGAACGCCGATCGCAATTTTAGTCCGCAATCAAGACACTCGCCCCCAAGATTACGGCGAAATGGCGACTACCTACCGCCCTTCCCACGCTGATGCTACCTACGATGCCAAGTACGGAATTCGTAACTGGCAAGGCGGAGGTCGATCGTCCGCGAGAGAGACAATTGGTAGAGTAGCAGCAGGCGCGATCGCTAAAAAAATTCTCAAACAAGCAGCAGGAGTCGAAATAGTCGGCTACGTCAAACGCATCAAAGACTTAGAATGTGTCGCCGACCCGGACACTGTTACCTTAGAACAAGTAGAAAGCAATATAGTCCGCTGTCCAGATCCTGAATGCGCCGAAAGAATGATTGAACTGATCGAAAAAGTTCGCGACAGCGGAGATTCGATCGGCGGTGTAGTCGAATGCGTCGCCCGCAACGTACCCAAAGGCCTGGGAATGCCGGTATTCGACAAACTCGAAGCCGATTTGGCCAAAGCCATCATGTCCTTGCCCGCCAGCAAAGGCTTTGAAATTGGTTCGGGCTTTGCAGGGACTCTGCTCAAGGGCAGCGAACACAATGATGAATACTATACTGATGACAAGGGTGCAATTCGTACAGTGACGAATCGCTCTGGCGGAATTCAGGGTGGCATTGCTAACGGTGAAAATATCATTTTGCGGGCGGCTTTCAAGCCAACTGCGACAATTCGCCAGCAGCAGCGCACAGTTACCCGAGAAGGCGAAGAAACGCTGCTGGCTGCCAAAGGACGGCACGACCCTTGCGTTTTGCCTAGAGCTGTGCCAATGGTGGAAGCGATGGTAGCTTTAGTGTTGTGCGACCACCTGCTGCGCCATCACGGACAATGTGGAACCTTAAAGTCTGAATTTTAAAATGGAAATCAGCTTGTCCTCTGTAGCGGCAACTCCCGTTGATTGCCCTCAACCCTCCGAATCAATAAAAGGTATAGATGATTTTGTCGTACAGTTCTGGGGCGTGCGGGGCAGTGTTCCGACACCCGGACAGGAAACTGTTCGCTACGGCGGCAATACTTCTTGTTTGGAAATGCGAGTGGCTGGCAAACGCTTGATTTTTGACGGCGGAACAGGCTTGCGGATGCTGGGAGACCAGTTGGTGCAAGAAATGCCGGTGCAAGCTTATATGTTTTTTACTCACTATCACTGGGATCACATTCAAGGGTTCCCGCTGTTCGCCCCAGCTTTTATCCGCGGCAATAGCTTTGATATTTACGGGGCGACTCCGCCGGATGGAGATTGCATGAAAAGGCACTTCGTCGAACGGGTGCTGCACTCGAATTCCCCGGTGCCGCTGATGGGTTTGCAGGCAGATTTGAATTTCTACGAACTCAATCACAACCAGACGATGATGCTGGACGATATTGAGATTAGGACGGGTTCTCTAAATCATCCGAATACTGCTATGGGATATCGGGTGACTTGGCAGGGACGATCTGTTGTTTATTGTTCGGATACTGAACATTTTCCCGATCGGCTAGATGAGAATGTCTATAATTTAGCCCTCGATGCTGATGTGCTGATTTACGACGCGATGTACACAGACGAGGAATATCACAACCCCAAGTCTCCGAAGGTGGGTTGGGGACACTCGACTTGGCAGGAAGCCGTGAGAATGGCTAAGGAAGCCCGGGTGAAACGAGTGGTAATTTTTCACCACGATCCTGCTCACACAGACGATTTTCTCGATCGCATCGCCGAAGACGTGCAAATCGCTTTTCCGAAGGCTGTCATGGCCCGCGAGGGTCTTATTTTGCCGATCGGCTTCTGAAGATTCGCCCTTGTGAGCTCGATCGAACCATCAACCGATCGAACCATAATTTTTATGTGAATATGTGGCTCTGGTCTCGCGCCCAGAGCCACAACTTTTTTTAATTTGCGGCAAACTCTTAACTGCATGGTATAATTCTTGCTTGTTAAGTTTTTAGGCAAAGTTTTTAAGGTTTTTTTTAGTGTTCAACCGCGTCCGCCAGACGCCAAGACGTAAGATAATTGGAGGATTGCCAAGGGTGAAAAGGAGACAGTTTTGAATGTCAACAAACACGGCGAGGCGAGGAGATCGGACGCCTGAGTGCTAGTCTGATGCCAGTAGACTTCCAGAAGCCTTGTTACAGATTAATTATTAAGGACAAAAACTGAAGTTATAGCTCTGATCGAATAAAAGCGCGATCGGTTTTTTCGGATCGTGAATATTGACAACTCTCAAAAGCTAATAGCTTTTAGGTACAAACTGAGAAAATTTTCAGCAGTCAATTTCACTAAAAAGAAAGAGACCATCGCTCTTGGGTTTGGCAGTAGCTGCGGCAAGCGAATGTTATGACTTGACTATCAAAATGGGAAATTTACGTTTTAGATCTTCAGCACATCAATACAGATGGATTGCATTAGGCAGTTTTGCTGTAATTATGGGTATTTCAGGCGCCCTGGCCTACCGCCTCGCCCCGCCCCCCGGATTCATGGCTCAAGGCACTCTCACTTCTAATAATCCGCCAGTCAAATTTTCGAGTACGGGCACGACAATTCTCAAGCAGGGAGAGCAACTGACTCCAGATGTTCTGCTGGCAGATAATGTTGTCAAAGCAGTGGCCGATGCAGTTAAGCTGTCGCCCCAGCAAGTTCGACAAAATGCTAGCGTCAAGATTTCCAAGCCGGAACAACCGCTAGAGATTGCTGTTGGGTATCGATCGCTCGATCGGGAGCAAGCAATCCAAACGGTGGATATGTTGATGAAGGGCATGGTTGAAAAAAGCCGCCTGATTAACAGATATCGGTGGCAATCCGTCAATCAGTCGCTCAACCAACGCTTGGCACAAGTCACTCAAGACCTCAAACAAGCTCAGCAAAAACTCGACCAATACGAAAGAGAACGCGCTCGCCTGTTGCAGCAAATGAAGCTTCAGCAAGACTTTTACAACAAAACTCAGCTTGCAATGGCGGATACGCAAGCTTCGGAAAAAGAAATGGTCAGCAGTTTAGCCGCCGCTACAGTGCCGCAAATTGTGGCGACGCCCACGAGCGATCCGACTGTGCCTCTGATTTTGGGAATTGGCTTACTGTTGGCGATTTTGGTCAGCCGCGGTTTGATTCCTTCGGTGGCGGATTGGAGGTACAAAGCAGCTTTTCAGCGAGAAGAGAGCGATCGGCTCCAAAGTGCTTTGTACCGACTGATCAAAGAAGGCCGCGGCGAAATCACTCTGGTGCGGTTTGCGATGGAGACGCGGCTGTCCCCGGATGTCGCTCAGCGTTTTTTGAACGAACAAGCCGAAGTCTTTAATGCCAATTGCGAAATTAAAGACGACGGCAGCATCTTGTATCACTTCCACATTTAAAGGGCTGCGGGCGATCGCGCTCCACAGAAGACTTTAGCCGATCGGGCCATCGCTGCTCGATCGGCTTGCCTTTTTGGTAATAAGACTTAGATCGAGTCCGGTCGATCGACCATCCCGGTCTCGGTCTGCGCGGGTTTACTGGCTCTGTAACTTGTACTAGAGATTTTGGTGAACCCGCCGACGCGAGCTTAATTGCGGTGATTTTACCGGAGATGATATTACGCTCATCAACATGGTTTCTGAGCTTGTAGGGTGCGTCAGGGTTCAAAATTGCTCGATCGACAAAGGTGTTGACGATCCTAGATCGCCCGAAGATTCTGCAAGTTGCGTCCAAGACTGTCTAAAAAATCAAGACTGTCTAAAAAATATTTTATTTTTGTGTTGCTCTCGCTTAAATATATGTCTAATTATAAAGAATCAGTAAATTTACGGTTGTTTTTTACCTGCGTTAGCGGATCGACCGCTAATTTGTGGTTAAATATCTCTTAGGAGGTGTCTCACCTCCGTATAAATGCTTTAGTCTAGATCCATTACTTGTTGAGGGAAGTTATGTAGTTTCACATCAGAAACTTCATGAGGCAAGAGCCTGAAATCACACTCCCCTACAGAAATCCTACGTTTTCATTTTGAACTTTTGCAATCACCTAGAGGCAAGACAATGATTTTTGGAATAATTTGTTCTTTTTTCGTAGCTTACTTTTTGCTAATGTCGGTTGCTAATTACGGCGACACTGGAATGTAGACCTGTTAAGGCGCTCGTGCAGCGAGACATCAGGCAGCAGGCAAAAAAAAAGCAGTTTGAAAACTTCGATTAAGTCTCAGCCTGGGCTGTGTCTGTCGTGCCCGCTCTGGCAGGAAAATGGATGGATGAAGGAGTCGTTAAGTACCGCTGTGACTGGGAAGAGGCAGACCCTGTAGCTGCCGGGAACATAGCAGATTTGATGGACTGGCGCGATCGGCTCCACTCTTGGGGATTAATTGGCGTCTACGAAAATGGCATCGGGTTTGGGAACGTCAGCGTCAGGCTCGGCAATTCTTGCCAATTCGTGATTTCGGGAACCCAAACTGCACACTTGCGGGTTCTGGGGCCAGAATCCTACTGTACTGTTACCGAATTTAACTTAGAACAAAATTTCCTCGGCTGCCGGGGCCCCGTACAAGCTTCGTCGGAGTCGCTGACTCACGGGGCCCTGTACCTTCAGAGAGATGATGTGGGCGGGATAATTCACGTCCACAACCCTCAACTATGGCAGCAACTGCTGTTTAAGATTCCTACTACTAGAAAAGAAATACCTTACGGCACTCCCCAGATGGCGTTAGAAATGTCTAGACTTTTTGAGGAGGAGAATTTGGCGGAGCGCAAAATTCTGGCGATGGCCGGTCACGAGGACGGAATTATCTGTTTTGGCAGCACCTTGGACGAAGCTGGGAAAGTTCTTTCTGCTGCGATCTGTTAGACGTGATATCTGGCACTATTGTCAAAAAAAAGCTCAGAAACCTGGTTGAGTGACAAAAAATCTAGGATTTTAGGTGGGTCTGCGGCAAGAAACTAAAGTGATGACGCGGGTGCCTGATGTGAGTTAAACTGAGCTTTACCGTTGACCTCTAGCCGATCGAGCGATCGACCTAGCCTCACGGGTTCCAAAATTTTAAAGTGCCTCTTGCCTCTGCGGTAAGGGAAAGATATTTTTAAAGAGGACTAACTAAATCAAACATTACTTAGACATCGCCGGACAATCTGATACAATAAAACAAGAGTTGAGGAAAACACTCTTGTCAGGTACGTCCCATCCTCATAATCGTCGTCCATCCTTGGAGTCAACGAAAGAACTCTCCGACGTTGGGAAGAAAGCCCGTGAAAAATCCAAAAGATTCTTGCCTTATTGGAACGAGTCTTCTCATGAGATGTCCGAATGGTTGTCATTCCCCACAAAGAGCGAGTGGCAAGATTCGGCTTTGACGAATTCAAATGGAAGAGCGAGCAAAACCGGTGTAAACTCGTGGTACCGGGCGAAACAAACCTTAGTCCAGAACAAGAAATGGTTGAAGACGTGCTTACAGTCCTCCACTGCTTTAGTAGATTGTACTACCGGCGAAAGTATAAATCTCAAATCAAAGAAGCTCAGGATTTACCCCAGTCAGGAATTAAATAAAATTTGGCGTAAATGGCTAGCAGCCTGTCGTTATTGTTTTAACCAAGCAATAGCAATGCAGCGAAAAAAGCGCTTAAGCAAGCTGGAATTACGAAACTCAGTAATGCGAGGTGATTTACCAGAATGGGTAAAAGAAACGCCTTGTCATATCAGGCAGAATGCTATTTTTGATGCTCACAGAGCTTTCAAAGCCAGTAAAGACGCCAAGTTTCGTAGCATCAGAGATTACTCTCAAGCCATCAAATTTAACAATACAAATTTCACCAAAGGCACTTGGTATTCTTCCTTAACAAAAGGATTAACCTTCAAAGCTTCTGAGGTGATTCCTGAGTGCAGTCAAGGTACTCACTTATTGTACTGCAAGGGTCGTTGGTTTGCGGTGTCAAGAGTGCCAGTTACTGTGCAGCCTACCTTAGCAACGGGAATTATTGCATTAGATCCTGGCGTGAGGACATTTATGACCGGATTTGATGGCAATAAATTTATTGAGTTGGGAGGGGGTGACATGGGACGAATCGCTCGTCTATGTCAACACTTAGATAACTTAATGAGCCGAATATCTCAAGCCACCAAACAGCGCAGAAAACGCATGAGGAAAGCGGCTCATCGCATGAGAATACACATTCGTAATTTAGTAGACGAATGCCAAAAACAAACCGCTTGCTATTTAACTAGCAACTATCGGGTTATATTTCTTCCTACTTTTGAGTCTTCCCAAATGGTAGCCAAGGCACGAAGAAAGATTCGTTCAAAAACTGCTAGAGCAATGTTGACTTGGGCACATTACAGATTCAAGCAAACCATCAAACATCAGGCAAACATCAGAAACGCCAGCGTGATTGATGTCACTGAAGAATACACATCTAAAACTTGTACCCATTGCGGTCATGTACATCAAAAGTTAGGTGGTTCTAAAGTCTTTACTTGTCCAGAATGTGGCTACTCAATCCCACGGGATTATAATGGTGCTTTTGGTATTTTACTGAAAGCTTTGCGGGATACCGCCTCTATCTCCTATGCAGGCGATAGTGCTATCGTTACTTTGTCCGGTAATAGCCGGGTAAGTGTCGCGTAAATGTATCAGAAACAAACTATATAGCAAAAGCTGAGAGTCATCGTGAATCAAACTAAACTTGTAAGCTCAAAAGAATTGCAATCAGAGGTATCTCGTCTTACTGAAGAGCTGCAAATGCGCGACCAATTGGTGCAGCAGTTGTCTCAAGAACTTTTCAGGCTGGTGAAGGGAAATTCTAATTTTGTGCCGGCACCGGAAGTTTCCGATCGCCACCAAGCTCAAATGCAGGCAATGCGTGAACAACTGCAAGCTGTTGAGGAACAGGTGAGTTTTTATCAGGAACAAATCGCGGAGCGGGATGCTGAGGTTTACCAACTGCGGCAGTCGGTGCAAGAATTGACCGATCGCTCTCGGATGCTGGAACAGGTGGTTCAGGAATTGCCAGGGGTTTACCGCCAGAAGTTTGCCGAGCGGATCGAGCCGATTAAGGAAAAATTGGATCAACTGCAAAAGGAAAACCGCCAACTGCACACTGAGTTGCAAAGCGTAACTTACCGTCTCGCTGTGCGGAGCCGCAAGGCTAAGGGCCTGGATCTGCCGAGCGTGGATGCTGAGGACGATCGGGGCATTCAAATGCCGAGCTTTGGCAATGTCTAAGGTTTTGATTGTGGCGGATGCCCAAAAAGGCCCGGCGGAATCTCTGTTGCTGGCGATCGCTCAATCTAACCCTTTAACGGAAGTCAATATCTGTGGGGTTTCTGAACTCTATTCTGGCGCGCTCGCTCCGGGCGGGGCGATCGTTTGTCCTTTGACGCTCGATCTGCCGTCCGATCTGGTTTTTCCGGGTCAAGATGTGTATCGATTTTGTGGCAATGTTTCGGCTGCGCGCGATCGAGTGTCCCAGGAGCTGCTTTTTCCCGTCGGCGATGGCAATTTTTGGCTGCCTGTGGTGTTGACGGCAAAGGGGCCGCTGTATGCTGAGGCGATCGGTGGGGAAGCTGACAAGCAGTCTGGCGAGTTGAGTTACTCTCAACCGGTGCATTTGTCGGATGTTTGGCGGCAGCAGTTGTACGAGTTGGCTTACCGCTTGCTAAATCTTTTAAATGCGCCGCCGGCGACTTATTTGATGCAGTTCGGGTTTGTAGGGGAAAGGATTTGTTTCGATCGACTTTGGCCTTTTCCGGCTGCACCTGCGATCGCTTCTGTCGGCGTTCAAGTGCCGGATTTATTTGTCTGTCATTGGTTTTGCTTGACAAATAAACCTATTTATGATATGCAAATTTGCTCGGCGGTTACTTGAAGTCTATGGGAAATTTGAGATTTGAGATTTCAGATCGGGAGATGATTTTAATCAAGCAACTAAAGCGACAGTTTCAGGGGAGATAATTTGGTCGAAACTGTCGAAGATTTCAAAGAGTTGGTCGAGTTGAGTAATTTCAAATATTAGCCTGACTGTTGCTGAGAGGTTGCAGATGACGAAGCGGCATCCCCGGTGGCGGGCGGCGTTGAGTCCGCCGACTAAGGCGCAGATCCCGGAACTGTCGATGAAATCTACGTCGGCCATGTCAATTACCCAGAGTTTGTGGCGATCGGGCGCAATTTCTGCTAGCTGTTGTTGGAGGAGGCTGCCGGCTTGGGAGTCGAGGCAGTTTTGAGGCTGGAGGACGATGTGTTGGTTGAAGTTGGCAAATTCCATAGCAGTTATCCTACGATTGTAAAGTATGAATAAGTGAGTTCAGTTGCTGATTCTGTTGAAAGAATCAGGGGATTTCAGCTAAGGTTTGACGAAGGGCGATCGCCCTTGTGGGCATCGGTGGGGATAGCCGTGGTGATAAATTTAGCAGGAAAACTCGAAGGGCGATCGCGCGGAACGCAACCGCAACAATTCTCTATTAATCTAGTATGCCTGAAAGGCTAATTTTTAGGTTAGCCAGCGATCGCGAGTTTAGTGTGTTCTTCATCACAGCGAAAGATTGCACTATTGGCTGAATCGAGCCAATATATAAATGTATTGAGCTTTGCAAAAGTTTACGAAGGCAGTATCGAATGTCTTTTGAGTTTTTATCGTTAGAGACTATTCAGCAGTTGGCGCGCGATTACGGCTACTGGGCAGTATTTCTGGGAATTTTGCTGGAAAATCTGGGAGTTCCTCTTCCAGGCGAAACAATGACAATTGCTGGCGGGTTTTTAGCTGGCAGCGGGGAACTGAATTACTGGTTTGTGCTCGGCAGTGCGATCGCCGGTGCGACTGTGGGCGGAAACCTTGGTTATGCGATCGGCAGGTACGGCGGCTGGCCGCTGCTGCTGAATCTGGGAAAATTTTTCCGCTTTCGGGAAGAACAACTGTTTGACTTAAAAGAACAGTTTAGCAAAAATGCAGCTAAAGCCGTATTTTTAGGTCGTTTCATTGCACTGCTGCGAATTTTTGCTAGCCCCCTAGCGGGTATTGCCGAAATGCCTTTTTGGAAATTTTCGCTGTTCAACATTCTGGGTGCTGCCAGTTGGGCATCTGTAATGGTAAGTTTATCCTACTTCTTGGGACAAGTTGTGTCTTTAGAGAAGTTGGTAGCTTGGGCGACTCAATTTGCGGTAGTTGCTTTGCTGTTAGCAGTTGCTGGGATTGCAATTCCTATTTGGTTGGAGTCGCGGAGTTTGGACAAGACTAAGTAAGATTGGTGGTTAGACTTTTTGCAAGACTTCTGGATTTTCTGTTTTTAACCGCAGATGAACGCAAATGAACGCAGATTTTATCTATTTTTGCAAAAAGTCTAATTATTGCCGATCGCCTATTAATAAGTCAGGACTTCAGTCCTCATAATCATCAATTTTGTAGTGAATAATTCAGTCCTCATAATCATCAATTTTGTAGTGAATAATTCAGTCATAACTAGCGAAACTATAAGCCAATAAGGACTTTAGTCCTTACTGCAAAGCGCTTTTGTTATGGTAATTTACAGAACATCATATCACATTACTCAGGACAGATAAGAGAAATTTGCAGATGATAGATCGCTATCAACTATGCAAGAATATGTATTAATCGGTCAACTACGGATGAATGTGGATTCCTACCGTCGGGATGTGGCCGGAGGTTGGGGTTTTTCTTTCTACGGTGAGGGGGAATGTCTAGAGTTGGCTAGTATCAATTTTCAGTGTCCAATCTCTGCTTTGTATGAGGATGTTCCTGGATTGAGTTAAATCGCACTTCACAAACTCGATCGCCCATTCGTAAAAGAGTGCTGTTAACAAATGAGAGGAGAGGAAGTGCGATCGCAATTATTTGGCGTTTGTGCTGAAATGCGATTGATTACTAAAATCCAAACGCTTTAGCAATCAATGGTAGTATATTATTCCACTCTTCTGCCAGTTTTGCTGCGGCTGGTAAACCAACTATAATTCCTTTGAGCATTGTAGTTGCTTTCTTAGCAAGCTTCTTCATTTCTCCTTCAGTAGGATTTTTACCAGCTTCCGCTATAATTTTGATTTGCTCTGAAGCTTCCTCCCTGTCATCATCATTCAAGTTTGGCTCGGCTTCGATTGCGTCTTGGAGTTGGATCAGCAACTCTTTGATTCCGGGTCGATCGGCTTCAGAAGATGAAGGTAACTCGTTGATGATGTTTGATACATTTCCGCTAGCATTACCTCCTATAAAATTGCCTGTAAAACTTCCTCCAACATAATTTTTTGATTGTTCTTCCATGATTTTCTCCTAGTTGAATTGACGATTGATGTTGAATGTAATTTTAAAGGTGGATCAACAAAGCATCACCTTCATCTCTTATTTGATACTTTTCCGCCAGCATCACCCCCTATGAAATTACCTTCAAAATTTCCTTCTATTCGGATAGATCGATCGCTTGAATAGACTACATAACTACCTTCTGCATTACTTTCCATGAATTTGTATAAGACGTAAACTACTTTTTCTAATCCTTTCATATCGGTGGTCACAAATATTGGCAAAGGAGAACCGGAATTCAGGTATAACTTAAGACCGTATTTTTCGGGCCAAAAACTATTTAAAATTAAGCAAATAATTGCTACTACTGCTATAATTATTCCTGCTGCTCTCATCTCATTCTTAAAATAATTAGCTACAACAAGTCCAATGACAAAAAATCCCAAAATCCATTGGAATGGCAATTTGTAGGTCTTAACCCGGGATATGCCAAAACCTGTAACGTTGCGAAATTGATATATCTCTGAACCAAATTTAACTGTGTTTTTGGTAATATATATCTGGGTGTCATCCCAAATAGGTCTGTCAGTATTTTGTGGTGATATGTTATTTGCAGCCATCATTCCCCCTTTCAAAAAAACTGTGAACCCACCAGCTAATAAGAATTAATCCTATCCCTCCATAAATGAACTCCTTGGGACTGCTGATGAGTGCTATTGATATTGACATCCCTGTGTAGTTAGAAGTATAATAGCGACTTAATATCAGCTTCAACAGTGAGAAAAAGTAATAAAAAAGTAATCAAAAAGTAAGATTAGCTCCCTGTTGCGGTATAATCTTTGCTAATCCTACCTTAACGCTCCGCTAGTAAGGGACTTTGACACATGACTGTTGACGAAGCCATAGAGATCGCAGAAACAGCCCTCAACTACGATCGCCTCAACAAGATTCAAGAGATAGTGTTTCGTCAATCCTGGGAAGGACAGTCTTATAAAGAAATTGCAGCCAGCACTGAATATGAATATGATTATATCAAAGATGCTGGTGCTAAACTATGGAAACTACTTTCAACAGCACTAGAAGAAAAAGTTAAAAAAGATAATCTCAAATCAGTCTTAAAGCGATATTTGCGGCGAAGTCAAGTGAATTTACAGCGAAATCTGACGATCGAAGTTAATCTCAGCGGCGCAAATCTCAGCGGCGCCAACTTAAGTGGAGCTAGATTATTTGCAAATTTAAATGAAGCTGAGTATGGTCAAGCTGATTTAGATAAAATAATAACCTCTGACAGTGAAACTGAATTATCTGACTCGGAAAATGAAATAAACTGGAACGGTTTTTGCTTCCACTCCGACGCACAAGTGAAAATTGCCGAAATACTCGATCGCACTTCCACTCTCTTCATCCCCAACTCCCAACTCCGACTCACAACACCGGAAGGGCGACAGAATCTCCAAGCTGACTTTCTGATATTCCACCAAAACAAGTTAGGAATGCTGAAAATTGACAGCGAATCATCGCATAAAAACGAAACAGAAGATGAAATGTGCGGGCTTTTCATAGATTCTGGCATCTGTCTTGTCAAGCATTACGATGCTACCCGATGCAGCGAACAACCGGATCTAGTTGTGCAGGAGTTTTTGGAAATATTGAGTCAGGCGTAGGAAAGTTTTAACTCTGCTTTTAACTGTTGTAAGTCTATTGTTTCTCCCGTCTGGGCTTGTTCGATGCCCGATCGCAAATCAGCCATAAATTCGCGATCGGAGAGAATTTCTATAGTTTCTAACAGAGATTCAAATTGTTTAAAACTGAGCGCGACGATCGCCGGTTTCCCATCCTTAGTGATGATAGCTGGCTCTGCTGCTAAGTCATCCGGCCACTTGGGCATTTCTTGTTGCGCTTCTGTAATTGTCAAATATTTTGGCATATTTGCAGGGTTGAAGTTTTATCCTTATTATAGCACCGTTAATCCAGCACAATATCTTAGTTAGCAACCATTTAACAAATAAGGTGGGCAATGCCCACCCTACTCTTAGTCCGCGAAGGCGGACTTTGTTTGTGTAGCCCCGAATTCGATTCGGTGGGTTAACATCGGGTTTTTCGCCCGAATTTCACACAAGTTCTAACCCCTATTTTTCTCCGACCAAATGCGAGTTGGCAGTCCCCAAACGTAGACAAATCCTTCGGCAGCTTTGTGGTCGAATTCGTCCTCAGCGCCGTAGGTTGCTAAGTCGAAACTGTACAGGGAATTTTCGGATTTGCGGCCGACAATTGTGGCATTTCCTTTGAACAGTTTGAGCCGCACGGTTCCAGTTACTCGCTTTTGCGTGTCCTGAATAAATGCGTCTAAAGCTGTTTTTAAAGGGTTGTACCAAAGGCCGTTGTAAATCATTTGGCTGTAAGTTTCTTCGATGCCCCGCTTGTATCGCGTGACATCTGCTGTCAGCGTCAAACTTTCTAAGTCCCGGTGCGCGTGCATCAAAACTAAAATCGCCGGTGTTTCGTAAATTTCCCGCGATTTAATTCCGACTAAGCGGTTTTCAATCATGTCGATGCGCCCGACTCCGTGATTTCCAACTATTTCGTTGAGTTGGGAAATTAAGGCGACTGGTGATAACTCTTTGCCGTTCAAACTGACAGGATTTCCGAACTCGAAACCGATTTCAATATATTCGGGTGTGTCGGGAGTTTGTTCGATCGCCTTTGTCATCAAATAAACTTCCTCCGGCGGTTCCGCCCAAGGATCTTCGAGGATTCCGGCTTCAATTGCCATTCCCAATAAGTTGCGATCGATGCTGTAAGGAGAAGATTTTTTCACGGGCGACGGAATGCCGCATTTCTCGCCGTATGCGATCGTTTCTTCGCGGCTCATTTTCCACTCCCGCGCCGGTGCTAAAATCTTAATCTTGGGATTGAGCGCGCCGATCGACACATCGAACCGCACCTGATCGTTTCCTTTACCCGTACAACCGTGGGCGATCGCATCTGCACCGTATTTTTCCGCAGCTTCTACTAACAATTTAGCAATCAGCGGGCGCGCCAGCGCCGTAGAAAGAGGATACCGATTTTCGTAAAGTGCGTTAGCTTGAATCGCTGGAAACGCATAGTCTTTGACAAATTCCTCGGTAGCATCAATAACTAAAGATTCCGAAGCACCGGATGCTAAAGCTTTTTTGCGGATCGGTTCTAATTCGTCTCCCTGTCCCAAATCCGCAGCCAGAGTAATTACCTCTTCCACACCCCACTCGTTTTTGAGGTAAGGAATGCAGACGGAGGTATCGACTCCGCCGGAATATGCTAGGACAACTTTTTTAGCGCGACTCATGGGCATTTACATCCTGAATTTAACTGACATTTTGCACTATTGTCACCAAGCTTTTTAGGGCGGGCAAGATGCCCACCCCACAATAAAATTTAATTTGTGTGGAACAGGCATCTTGCCTGTTCTGGAGAATGGTGTAAGATGCTCATCCACAAAAAAATGTCATTTTTGTGGAACAGGCATCTTGCCTGTTCTGGAGAATGGTGCAAGATGTGATATTTAACCAACTTTGTATTATGCACCTAATTGAGATCGATTCTTGTCAGAAATAGTACAGATTTATATATTCTTTTTTTGCTAAACTTTGCTATTTTGCGGAGGAGTTGCTGCGAAAAATCTGTTACCGTGGGATACGGTAACTGTGGCAATGGGGAAAAGGCGTGTTTTTGAGTGTTGTGATTCCGACGTACAATCGTCAACCGATTTTGGCAAAATGTCTGCTGGCTTTGGAAAATCAGCAGTTCGGTGAGATTGTCAGAGAGTATGAAGTAATTGTCGTGGACGACGGCTCGACTGACGGGACGCTGGAGTGGTTGGCTGCAGATGCGGACTTGTTGCCTCACGTGCGATCGATCTCGCAATGTCACCAAGGCCCCGCCGCTGCCCGGAATTTGGGCGTTGAAGATGCTAAGGGCGATACGATTATTTTTATTGACAGCGATTTGGTGGTAACGGAGCATTTTTTGCAAGCACACGCAGATGCTTTGCTACAGGGTTACAAAGATACTGATGCGGTTTTTACTTACGGAAACGTGATTAATACTTGCAATTTCGACAATCCTACTTCGGAACCTTACAAAATAACGGATTTTTCGGCGGCTTATTTTGCTACGGGAAATGTGGCCATCGCCCGCCACTGGCTGCTGGCTGCTGGACTGTTTGACACTCGCTTTCAACTGTATGGATGGGAAGATTTAGAATTGGGTGTCAGGTTGAAAAAACTAGGTTTGAAACTGATTAAATGTCCGGCTGCTGTCGGCTATCACTGGCATCCACCTTTTAGTTTAGAGCAAATTCCGGGCATGATTGACCGAGAAATTCAGCGCGGGAGAATGGGAGTTTTGTTTTATAAAAAACACCCGACTTGGGAAGTGCGGATGATGATTCAAATGACGGTTTTGCACCAAATACTGTGGGGAGTTTTATCTCTGGGCGGGATACTGAACGAGCGGACGATGACACCTTTTTTGCAGTGGTTGATTGACCGAGGCAAGCCCCAGTTAGCTTTAGAAATAGCTCGAATTTTTCTGAATTGGTATAATGTGAAAGCCGTGTACGGGGCTTGCGATGAATTGCAGGCTGATACAAAAATGCCATAGGTCAGCCCGATCGCGCCAACAAAACATAAGATATTTTAGGAGCTTGTCAGGGCAGGTTTAGTTGCCGTTTAGAGTAAGTATATCTACTGAAAAAATACAACGCCGAGCAACCCGGCAATGCAGGCGAAACCGGGTTCTAAACACTATAAAAGTTTTACGTTTAATGAAACTTGCCTGCTGAGCCAGTGATTTGAGGAAGATGGGCTGTTTTATCGAGCGACTGCGATAAATTGAGCCGCAAAATTTTTAACGGTGCAAACATTTTTGATACAATTAATAGAGATATAGGAGGTGTGCTATGTTGGCGATCGATCTGAAGGTTACGCTGCCATTGCCTGAAAGGGAGGCTGAGGGTCTGATTTATGCTGACATAGCTAATAAAAGCATCGCATACAGTCGATCGTGGCTCGCCAGAGATCGAAAAACAGGATGCGGACCTGATTGAAACTTGTATTGCTCACATCCGCGCAATAAATTAACCTCTCCCCAATACTCTTGCTGCTGCAAGCTAAGAACTCTACGTACAAACAGTTGTGGGATTTAATGAATTTAAAAAATGATTTAAAAAATAATACTTTGAGGGGGTATGTTGTGAATGAATCTGACAAAAAATACGCAAAAATACAAACACTGGCATCTGAAAGCGCTGGTTTAAAACAAAACATTTTAATGGTTGACGACCACCCAGAAAGCTTGCGCCTTTTATCCCAGTTTTTGTCTAAACCGGGATATAAAGTGCGGCCGACACGGGATGCCAAACTGGCTCTCAACTTTGCTCTATCGAGTCCACCGGATTTGATTTTGCTGGACATCATGATGCCCGGTATGGATGGCTATCAAGTCTGCGAACAGCTAAAAGCTTGTTCGGAAACCAAAGATATTCCTGTGATTTTTATCAGCTCTTTAAATGAAGTATTTGATAAAGTCAAAGCTTTTTCGGTGGGGGCGGTAGACTACATTACTAAACCGTTTCAAATAGAAGAAGTGGTGGCTCGCGTCGAAAATCAACTGCTGCTCAGTCGTCTTTCTAAGCAAATAGTAGCACAAACTGCGCGACTGGAAGCAGAAATAGAAGAACGCAAGCGGGTCGAAGCAGAACTCCGAGACAGCCAACGCTGGCTGTCTGCTGTAATTCAAACAAATCCTAATCTTTTGTACGTTTACGATGTGATAGAACAACGAAATGTCTATCTCAACCGCGAAATATATAGCGATATCGGCTACACCATTGAAGAAATACAGCAGATGGCAGGAGCATTTATTCCTAACTTAATACACGCTGACGATTTGCCTGCTTTCTCAGAACATATCAGCAGAATTGAGACAGCAGAAGACGGTGAAAGCTTTGATTTTGAGTGCAGAATCAAGCACAAAAACGGTGATTATCGCTGGTTTTTGAGCCGGGATACCGTGTTTGCCAGAACAGCGGATGGCAAACCTTGGAAAATTCTGGGAACTGTTACTGAAATTAGCGATCGCAAACAAGCAGAAATTGAACTGAAAACAGCTTTAGCTGCTTTGGAACGGCAAATTAAGCAAAGATTTCTACTCGAAACAATTACTCTGGAAATTCGCTACAGCTTAAATCAGGATCAAGTTTTTCAAACAGCGACTGCCCAAATTGGTCGAATTTTTAATGCTGATTGCTGCTTGGTTCACACCTACACCGACCACCCGAATCCCCGCATTTCTTGTGTTGGTCAGTACAGAAAATATGAATCACAATCGTTTTTTGATGTAGAAATTCCCGTGCACGGCAATCCTCACGCTCAGTTTGTGTTGTCCCAAGATAAAGCTGTAGTTTCTGACGATGTTTTTGCCGAACCGCTGCTAAAAGATGTCAGAGATTTGTGCTGTCAAATAGGTTTGAAGTCGATGATTTCCGTTCGCACTTCTTACCAAGGAAAAGCCAACGGAATGATGTGCTTGCACCAGTACGATCGCGCCCGCCACTGGACGCAAGATGAGATCGGATTATTCAAAGCTGTGGCGGCACAAATGGGAATTGCGATCGCTCAAGCCAATCTTCTCGAACAAGATAAGCAGCAGCGACTTAAACTTCAACAAAGCGAAGCTAGTCTAGCAGCAGCTCAGAAAATTGCCCATATCGGCAGTTGGGAATTTGACGTAATTTTGAATAAATTTACCTGGTCATCAGAAGTTTTTCGCCTTTTTAGTCTCGATCCAGCTATCCCTGAACCGACATACTTCCAAATTTTGGAGATGTATCATCCCGACGACAGAGAGCTTTTTGACGAAACGATAAACCGGGCTATCTCACAAGGAACTCCCTACAAAATTGAATTGCGAATTTTGCATCCCAGCGGTCATATCCGATATGTGGAGATCAGGGGAGAAGCTGTTTGTAGCGAAAGTGGAGAAGTAATCCAACTGTTGGGAACAGTAATGGATATTACTGAACGCAAACAAGCAGAAGCAGCTTTACGGATTAGCGAAGAACGTTTTTATCTGGCATTTGAAGGCTGTGCTATGGGATTGTGGGATTGGAATGTGCAGACGGGAGAAGTATATTTTAGTTCGCGGTGGAAGACGATGTTGGGGTATGAAGTGGAGGAGATAGAAGATAGTTTTCAAGCATGGGAAAGACTGGTACATCCAGAGGATTTGCTACAGGCTAAAGCAGCGATACAAGCTCACTTTCAAGGAAAAACTTCGCTCTACGAAGTGGAATTTCGGATGCTGACAAAATCCGGCGAGTGGAAGTGGATTTTGGCTCAAGCGAAGGTGATGGAGCGCGATCATTCGGGAAATCCTCTGCGGATGACGGGCACGCACATCGATATGAGCGATCGCAAACAAGCAGAAGTAGCTTTGCAATTTAGCGAACTACGAGAACGGGAAAAAGCGCAACAGTTAGAACAAACTCTGGAATACTTAAAAAAGGCTCAATCCCAGCTCATTCAAGCCGAAAAAATGTCAAGTATCGGGCAAATGGTAGCGGGAGTTGCCCACGAAATTAATAACCCGGTTAACTTTATTTACGGCAATATTATTCCCGCCTCACAGTACGCTCGCGATTTGATAAAATTGATCGCTCTCTACCAGCAACACTATCCCGAACCAGTTCCTGCAATTGCCCAAGAATTGGCAGAAGTAGAGGTGGATTTTATCGCTGACGATTTCCCGAAAATCATGGCTTCCATGCAAGAAGGTGCTAACCGAATTAAGCAGATCGTGCTGTCTTTGCGAAACTTTTCGAGACTCGACGAAAAAGAGCGCAAAGTAATCGACATTCATGAAGGGATAGAGAGCACTTTGGTGATTTTGCAACACCGATTCCAGTCACAGGCAAAACGTGGGGAAATTCAAGTTATTAAAAATTACGGCGAACTGCCAAAAGTCGAGTGTTATCCGGCTCAATTAAACCAGGTATTTATGAATTTGCTGTTGAATGCGATCGACGCTGTGGAAGAGTCATCAGCAAATTGTACTTGCAAAGTTAACCAGATTCGCATTGTTACTGAAGTCAGCAGCAAAAATCAAGTCTGCGTGCGGATTGCCGACAGCGGGCCCGGTATCTGTCCCGAGGTTCAGTCAAGGATGTTTGACCCGTTTTTTACTACAAAACCGATCGGCAGTGGCACTGGTTTGGGGTTGTCGATTAGTTACCAAATTGTGAAAGACACGCACGGCGGTAAGTTGGGGTGTTATTCAGAAGTTGGCCGGGGAACAGAATTTGCGATCGAACTTCCGATTTCGCAAAAGTTGAAAATTAACAGTTAGGATAAGCTGTTATATCATCTGCGGTAAATTAACCATAATTCTTGTAGCGGCGGGTTCACCAACAATCTATAATATAAACCAGAGAAGAGGGTAAACCCGCCCCGACCGGAAGACTGCTCATGATAGTTGACTGTTGACTGTTGACTGTTGAATCGGGGTCGAAAAACTGAATGGTTGAGTGTTAACTGTTGACTGTTGACTGTTGACTGTTGAATCGGGGTCGAAAAACTGAATGGTTGAGTGTTGACTGTTGAGTGTTGACTGTTGACTGTTGAATCGGGGTCGAAAAACTGAATGGTTGAGTGTTAACTGTTGACTCGATTTTATGATTCCGATGCCACCGGAAACGATATCAAAACCTATTGTAGGGTGCGTAATAACCTGACATTTTCACCAGTATTTCACCAGTATTTCATAAAAACGGTCTGTGATTTAGTTTAATCTCATGCTAAACATGATATAATAAAAAGTTAGCCTTTTGAGGCTCCAGACGTTGGGCTGCTAAAATTAGTAGTGAATATTACAGTTGCTATTATACAAACTCTGTCAACATACGTCTGGTGTAGCGTCTACCACATTTTAACTGAATTATGACTGACTCAATTCGCTTCCTCATGTGCGCTCCCGACCACTACGATGTGGATTACGTAATTAACCCTTGGATGGAGGGCAACGTACACAAATCATCGCGCGATCGCGCCGTCGAACAGTGGGAAAAACTTTACCACGTCCTCAAAGACAACGCCGTTGTAGACCTCGTACCGCCAGAAAAAGGCTGGCCGGATATGGTTTTCACCGCTAACGCAGGCTTGCTTTTGGGCAATACTTTCGTCCTCAGCCGTTTCTATCACAAAGAACGCCAAGGCGAAGAACCCTATTTCAAAGCATGGTTTGAAAACAAAGGTTTCACCGTTCACGAACTGCCGAAAGACTTGCCGTTTGAGGGCGCTGGCGATGCTTTGCTCGATCGCGAAGGACGCTGGTTGTGGGCAGGATACGGCTTCCGTTCCGAACTCGACTCGCACCCCTTACTAGCAAAATGGCTCAACATTGAAGTGCTTTCGCTGCGTTTAGTTGACGAACGTTTTTATCACCTAGACACCTGTTTTTGTCCCCTAACAGGCGGCTATTTGCTCTACTATCCAGCCGCATTTGACTCCTACTCCAACCGCTTAATTGAAATGCGAGTTGCGCCGGAAAAACGCATTGCCATTGAAGAAGCAGATGCCGCCAATTTTGCCTGCAATGCCGTCAATATTGACAAAATTGTGGTAATGAACAAGGTCAGCGAAGCCTTGAAAACGCGCATCACTAAGGCCGGTTTCAAAGTAATTGAAACGCCGTTGAGCGAATTTCTGAAAGCAGGCGGTGCTGCTAAGTGTTTGACGCTCAGGGTAACGGAACCGCTGCAAGAAGATCGATCGGCAAACGTGATGGTAGAAAGCCGCACAATTCGCATGGACGGCCACCTGCTCGATGCCGGTTTAATCAGTCGCGCTTTAGACTTAATTATTGAAAACGGCGGCAGTTTCCAAGTGCTCAACTTCAATTTAGGAGAGCAGCGGCAAAGCACATCATCTGCAGACGTTAAAGTTTCGGCTCCTTCCCACGATGTGATGGAAGAAATCATGGGACTGCTGATTGACTTGGGTGCAGTACCTCCGCCGCAAGAGATTTGCGACGCTATTTTAGAACCGGTAGTGCAAGATGGCGTCGGCCCGGACGATTTTTATGTGAGTACGATTTATCCCACGGAAGTGCGGGTAAATAACCAGTGGGTGAAGGTACAAAATCAGCGGATGGACGGTGCAGTTGCTATTACAGAAACTGCTGATGGCCCAGTGGCTAAATGCAAATTATTGCGCGATTTAAAAGTAGGAGAAAAAGTAGTTGTTGATGTGGTCGGCATCCGCACCATCCGCAAAACAGAATCGCGGGAACAGCGCAATTCTCAAGAATTCAGCTTTATGTCGGGCAGCGTTTCTAGCGAACGCCGCGTCGAATTGGTGGTGGAACAAGTAGCGTGGGAATTGCGCCAAATTCGCGATCGCGGTGGCAAAGTTGTAGTTACGGCGGGGCCTGTGGTCATCCACACCGGCGGTGGCGAACATTTAGCGCATTTGATTCGCGAAGGTTACGTGCAAGCGCTGTTAGGTGGAAATGCGATCGCGGTTCACGACATGGAACAATCGAGCATGGGAACCTCTTTAGGGGTGGACATGAAACGCGGCGTAGCTGTGCGCGGCGGACACCGACATCACCTGAAAATAATTAACACTGTGCGGCGTTACGGGAGTATTGCAAAAGCTGTTGAAGCAGGGCTGGTTACTAACGGTGTGATGTACGAGTGCGTGAAGCATAATATACCCTTTTCTCTTGCAGGTTCGATCCGCGATGACGGGCCGCTTCCTGACACGCAAATGGATTTAGTTAAGGCTCAAGAAGAATATACTGAGCTGTTACGAGGTGCTGATATGGTTTTAATGCTGTCGTCTATGCTGCACTCAATTGGTGTGGGAAATATGACGCCGGCGGGTGTGAAGATGGTCTGTGTGGACATTAATCCGGCGGTGGTGACGAAATTGAGTGATCGGGGTTCGATCGAATCTACTGGAGTTGTTACCGATGTGGGATTGTTCCTAAGTTTGTTGGTGAATCAATTGGATAAATTGACCAGCCGCCATCATGTAGCTCAATCTGTTTAGATGTAGCTAGTAGACATCTGCCATAATTATTGTGGAACAGGCATCCTGCCTGTTCAAGACAGGCAATTCTTGCGATGTTTAGTAGGGTGCGTCAGATTTGAGATTTTCAAGTTGTACGGAAAGCATATTTCTGACGCACCGTTTGGCGAGGTGCGTCAGTTTTGAGATTGTTGATTTGCATCAGAAATAATCTTACCTGACGCACCCTACATTAACTCATTGGACAGCAGAAGACCTGGAAGGAGGAGACGAAGAATATATATAGTCATTTCAAATAAGTATGAGACATTTTTCATGCACAATAAGCACGAATAACTTCATCAAGAGATGTGCCAGGAGACGCATACATTTTAGCTCTCTTTAATGCACTAAAATCATGCTCAATATCATTTAAGTCGGGAGAGTATTTTGGTAAAAATATTATCTGATGACCTGCCGACTCAACCAATAGTCGTAGAAGTTCACGGGGTTAGCGTGGCAGAAGAGAAGGAGGAATCCGACCAGAACGAGTACTCAAGACAGATTCAGTC
>NZ_JAUBRJ010000096.1:0-23353 GCF_036701805.1 Microcoleus sp. N3A4 | reverse complement strand
ATCTCTTGTTTCATCTGTAGAAAGAATTCTTAAAGAATTTGGAGATAATTATGTAATTAATTTTGCTTAACTACTTAACAGTGTCTGGCGTGTTTTGATGGTTATCCTCTTGAACTCTCAAAACATCTACATCTCTTTGTCTCAGTCCATTGGTAATCGGTAGAGGCACATTCTCATCCATGTACAAAGCTATGCTCATTTAATTAGTCCTTGGGCGCGGAGTTTTTTAGCCGCTTGAGATTCGCCCGCTTCTAATCGCAACTTTTCAGCATACTCGAATCGGCGCTGCATATCGGCATCAAGCTCTTGTTTATGATCCCAGTAGTAGGCTAAAGCAGAGTAAATTTTGCTCAAAGTTAGGTGGGGATAGCTTTCTAGTAATTCTTCAGGGTTCAAGCTGTAAGCTTTTACCGAAGTAATTAGTTCAACTACTTTCATCGTAGTCCCTTTGATGATAGGCACATTCTTCTCATCTAATTCCACATATTTATATTCGGTTGCAGTTAGCGGCATAGTTTACCTCGTTCACGGATCTAATTTAATTATATCGATCGCATTCTACAGTTGACAGTTGACAGAGGTCGCGCGAGGTTTTACCCGGTTTGTGGCCACACCCAAAATCAAAGAAACCGGGTTTTTTGCAGCTTTCCGGTGGTGTATAGATGTTTTTGGAAAAAAGCCGGTTTCTGGCCACACCCAAAATCGCTAAAATAAAACAAAGACCAACCAGAAAGGCGATTATTGTGAGCGATTCCACCATAGAACAGATATTGAAATTGGCATCTGGGCGCGCCGATGCCGCTGAAGTATACTACCTGTCGAGTCAAGATACGCCGATCGAATTTGAAAACAATCGCCTCAAATCCCTGCAAACCAAAGCCCTGCAAGGCGTAGCACTCCGGCTGATTTACAATGGCAAAATCGGTTTTGCCAGTTCCACCGATTTAACGCGGATAGACGATTTAGTAGATGCAGCGATTCAAACAGCCGAAATCGGCGACCCCGCAGAATTTGAACTCGCCTCCAACTTCCAGCTAAAAGGCCCGGAAACCACCTACACTCCGCCCACAACTGCCGAATTAGTCGAAAACGGCAAAAACCTCATCGAGCAAGTTCACGCCTACAATCCCGATATTATGGTAGATGTGGGCTTTCACGTCCGCAGCGGCATCGTCAAAATTGCCACGACGCAAGACGTGTATGCCGAAAGAAGCAGCCAAATAGTCAGCGGCTCGATCGCCGGAAATTTGGTAAAAGGAGAAGACTTTATGCAAGCATACAGTTACGACGTAGCGCGCGATCGGCCCCTAGACACCGACAGCATCCTCCAATCACTCCTCGAAAAATACCGCCTCGCCGAACATTCAGCCACCATCAGCAGCGGTTCCTACCCAGTATTATTTACCCCCAGAGCCGCCGCCAGCACCCTCGGCAGCCTGTTTGATACCATCCTTTCAGGTCAAGCAGTAGTTCAAAAAGCCTCTCCCCTAGCAGACAAAATCGGCGAAACCTTATTTGACGAACGCTTTACCTTTTTTGAAGACCCCACTATAGGCCCTTCTGCTTGTCCCTTTGACGACGAAGGAACCCCCACCACCCGCAAAGTCTTGATAGACAAAGGTACTGTCACCGGATTTTATTGGGATCGCAGGTGGGCCGCTCGCGCTGGTGTACGATCGACTGGCAACGGTTTTCGCGGCGGATTGTCTCGCCCGGGCCCTGATTTGACTAACTTTTGCATTTCCCCAGGAAATACCGCCACTCAAGACTTGATTGCTAGCATGGACGAAGGTCTAATAGTAGAGCAGGTTTTAGGTGCCGGTCAGTCCAATCAGTTAGCTGGCGAATTTTCTGTCAATTTGGACTTAGGCTATAAAGTAGAAAAAGGCAAAATTGTCGGCCGCGTCAAGAATACAATGGTGGCAGGCAGCATTTTTGAAGCGTTTAAAAATTTGGCAGATTTGAGTAGCGAAGCCGAATGGATAGGCGGTGCAGCCTATTTGCCGAGTATCCTGTTTCAACAGTTGGGTGTAGCTTCCAGGCAATAAGTTCAGTGCGGTTTTACTCGTTACCAGGCTCTGCCTGGTAATACATATCGTGAGGCTCTGCCTCGAATTTGGATGAAAGCTTGCGAGGCAAAGCCTCTGGACATGGGTTCCCAGGCAGAGCCTAGGAACCAGTTAAACAAACATAGAAACAGTGTCGGCAATTCAACGCTTTGCTAATTCATGCAAATAGGAAAAAACAGGGAAAAAGGTACAATGAAAGAGCAAAATGTCAAGGATGGAACTGGGAAGAGGAAAAAGCACTTTTTCTTTCTTTTACCTTTTGTTTTTTGCCTTTTAACTTTAGTGACTGGGTGCGTTCAGTACGATGTCGGGGTCAACTTTGACAGTCAAACTCACGGCGAAATCGTGCAGCACATTAAACTGGGGGAAAGGTTGACGAGCTTCAGCAGCCAAACAGTTGCAGAATGGTTGAAAAGCGTAGAACGCCGGGTGAGGTTGCTGGACGGAAAAACTAAACGGCTTTCCGATACAGAAGTTCTAGTGACGATTCCTTTCAATAATGGAGCCGAGTTGCAAGACAAGTTCAACCAATTTTACAATCCGATCGCACCAACCGCAAAATCTAGGGTCGCAAGTCCGCTAGAAACCGATTTGCCGAAGTTTGAATCTCACCTGAATGTCAAGCAGAATAATTTGTTATTGGTGCTGCGAAATCGGTTGAGTTTGGAATTGGATTTGCGCTCTCTTTCTCTGCTTTCCTCTAACGGCAGTCTCCTGCTGAGCCCGGGGGGACTTTTGGAGCTAGACTTTAGCTTAAACACGCCTTGGGGTGCCGAAAGTATTGAAACTGTCGCCGGTGCGCTGGTTCCCGAAAGCTATCAACAGGGAAAACAGTTAGTTTGGAAGCTCAAACCTGGGGAAGTTAACTATTTGGAGGCGATATTCTGGATTCCGAGTCCCGTAGGAATTGGGGCATTGATTATTAGCTTATTTGTGGCGGCTGGCATTGCTTTGAAATATCAAATATTGCCCGCACTCTTAATCGGCAAGAAACCGCAAAACATCGGTCAAACCTAAACAGGATATGTCGTGCAGGGGCGGGTTAACCAATATCTTCAATCAACTCTCAGAACTCCAATAAACCCGCCCATCCCCGGATATTATGGTGAATTGACCATATTTGATATTATCAAAAAAACCGGAACATCTGCCAAAAAACAGTTGACAAAGAGTAAACAATTTGCTTAACAGGCATTGAGAATTAGGAACAGAGAAAATGCGATCGCTAAATTTCTTCTTCATCTTTGTGATTTGCTTGGCTCTAGTATTGTTCAGCATCGAAAATACAGAGCCCGTCGCAATTCAAGTTATCAAAGGCGTCCAAGTTAAAGCTCCGCTGTGCATAGAACTAATTGTAGCGGCAGGATTAGGGGCAACACTAGCGTGGCTGTTCAGTCTGTGGTCGAGAATGCAGCGAACGCTCGCGTCCCGCCAAGAGATCCGCCAAGCTCGCGAAAAACAGCAGCGGATTCAGGAATTAGAACAAGATATCGAACGCTATAAAGCAGAAGTAGAAGTAAAACAACCTTTGCTAGAAAGTGCAGAACCGACAAGTTTAGACACAGCAGCGAGTCAGGCCACAACTGCTGAAATAACCGCCAATTAAATTGATATGCTCTCTCATTTTGGGAGAGGGAAAATCTAAAATCTAAAATCTAAAATCTAAAATCGAATGGCCGTTTCCAGAGACCAAGATGGTTTAGAAACGATTTCCGAGGGGATCGCAATTTTAATTGACCTCGCAGAACGGGGAGAAATCAATCCTTGGGACGTTAAGGTAATTGAAGTGTTCGATCGATGTTTGAGCAAGCTTACGAACGCCTGCGATGCCGATCAGAGTACGGATTTCTCCGATTTGTCCCACTCCGGCCAAGCGTTTTTGTACGCTTCAATGCTGGTTTTGCTCAAAGCAGAAAGTATCGTCCTCTCAGAACCCCCCGCGAATCCCGACTCGGAAGACGAGGCGGCACTCGAAGACGCAGAACGCTCAGGCGGGCGACACTTGCCGCAGCATTTGGAGCGGCAATTGCGCCGTCGCGGTGTAGCCCAACTACCCCAAAAACGCCCGGTGACTCTCCCAGAACTGATCGAGCAGTTGCAGCTAATGAAAGCAGCAATGGAGCAGACAGTTACCCCCCGGCGCCGCCCTACCTCAAAAATGCGATCGCAAGCGGCCCAGGCTATCTTTGAGCTAGCTCACCAAGAAAATTTGGTGGAAACTGCTACTGAACTCGATCGGTTTCTGGCTCAGCGGGGCCAGGAAATTGACGAGGGTTGGCTCGACTTGGAACAACTGCTGGAACTTTGGCATCATAAGGATTTGCACTCTCCTATCAACCCAGAACTCCCGGTATCGACTGGGGAAGTTCACTTGCCAAATTATGACCGCGTTGGTATTTTTTGGGCGCTGTTGCTGCTGTCGGCTCAGTCTAAAGTAGAGTTGCTTCAAGAGGAGTTTTACCAAGACCTCAAAATCCGGGCGCTGTGAACTTGGAGGGACATCAAATTGGGTTTCGGGGCGGGTTTACCAGTCTCTCGAACTCTTGAGAGTTATCCCGCCGAACCCGCTACTACGGCAATTGTACGTGCATTCACCCGGACTTGATATTATTTCTGATTTCTGATTCCTGGTGCGTTAAATCCAGGTAAATTGGGAATAAATGATTGATAGCCTGGTACGATATCGCCTATAAAGAGGTCAGGATTTTGCCGCGTTCGATCGGTTCGCTCGCAACCGCTAGCATCTAATTGTTGAGTTGATATCAATTAACAGAGGGTTGAGGAAGTTAAGAATGAAAGCGATGATTCTGGCGGCAGGTAAAGGCACTCGCGTCCGTCCCATTACTCAGACAATACCCAAACCGATGATTCCCATCCTGCAAAAGCCAGTGATGGAGTTTTTGGTTGAATTACTCCGCCAGCACGGATTTGACCAGATTATGGTCAATGTTTCCCATTTGGCAGACGTGATTGAAAACTACTTCCGCGACGGTCAAAAGTTTGGGGTACAAATTGCCTATTCTTTTGAAGGGCGAATTGAGGATGGAGAAATGATTGGAGACGCTCTCGGTTCGGCTGGCGGCATGAAACGAATTCAGGACTTCTCGCCGTTTTTTGACGATACTTTTGTGGTGCTGTGCGGCGACGCTTTGATTGACTTGGACTTGACTGCTGCTGTGAAGTGGCACCGGGAAAAAGGGGCGATCGCTACTATTGTGATGAAATCGGTTTCTCGCGAGGAGGTTCCCAGTTACGGAGTGGTGGTAACAGACGATTCTGGCAAAATCAAAGCTTTCCAAGAAAAACCTTCTGTAGAGGAAGCTCTGAGTACCGACATTAACACTGGCATTTATATTTTTGAACCGGAAATATTCAATTATATCCCTTCGGGCAAAGAATACGATATCGGTTCGCAGTTATTCCCCAAGTTAGTAGAAGCAGGCGCGCCTTTTTACGGGATTAGCATGGACTTTGAGTGGGTGGATATCGGCAAAGTTCCTGACTATTGGCGAGCAATTCAGAGCGTGCTGCTCGGACAAGTGAAAAATGTTTCGATTCCGGGAATTGAAGTGCGCCCCGGCGTTTACGCTGGTTTGAATGTAGCTGTGAACTGGGATAAAGTTGATATTACTGGGCCTGTTTACATTGGCGGGATGACGATCATTGAGGATGGAGCAAAAATTATCGGCCCGACAATGATCGGCCCGAATTGTTGGCTTTGCAGTGGCGCCACTGTGGAAAACAGCGTGATTTTTGAGTATTCCCGTTTGGGCCCGGAGGTGCGGTTGGTTGACAAACTGGTGTTCGGGCGCTACTGCGTTGATAAAACCGGGGCTGCGATCGATTTGCAAGCTGCGGCTCTCGATTGGCTGATTACTGACGCTCGCCAAGTTTTACCGACTCAACACGGAGAAGAGCGGCGGGCGATCGCAGAAATTCTCGGTAATGCTGAATAATGGGTAATTGCTAATTGCTAAAGGTAAGGTGCGCTAGGCGCACCCTACATTTTATATCGTTTCAGGTTGCATCGGAATCATAAAATAGAGTCAACAGTTAACACTCAACCATTCAGTTTTTTGACCCCGAGTCAACAGATTTGAGATTTGAGATTTTTAACAGTCAACAGTCAACAGTCAACAGTCAACAGTCAACAGTCAACAGTCAACAGTCAACAGTCAACTATTCCGGAGGAGTGCAACCGGAATTGATATTAAGATTGAAGATAAGTATATTGACTGAGACTCCGCTCGTAATTTTGCAGCAAAAGTTGGGCCTCGGAAAGAGTAATTTTATTTTGCTGCAAAGCTGCTTCTGTCTGACGGCGGATGCTTTCAACCAAACTTTCTGAATCGTACTGTACGTAGCTGAGGACTTCTTTCATAGTGTCTCCTTTCACAACGTGTTCGATATGATAGCCAGAAGGCGTTAGCTGAATGTGAACTGCATTTGCATCGCCGAATAAGTTGTGAAGGTTGCCCATAATTTCTTGATAAGCACCTCCCAAAAATAGTGCCAAATAGTAAGGTTCTCCAGGTTTGAGAGTATGCAGTTCCAAAACCGACTTGACATCTCGCAAATCAATAAATTGGTCGATTTTGCCGTCGCTGTCGCAGGTGAGATCGGCTAAAATACCGCGCTGAGTTGGTTCTTCGTCGAGTCGGTTAATTGGCATAATTGGGAACAATTGGTTAATTGCCCAACTGTCCGGTACTGACTGAAAAACAGATAAGTTGATGTAATAAATAGACGCCATCACCTTTTCTAAGTCTTCCAAATCCTCCGATACGTATTCTTTCTGCCGCGCGATCGCCTGTATTTTATCGCAGCAAGCCCAGTACAACTGTTCGGTTTTCGCCCGTTCCGCAATTCCCAAATAGCCTAAGTTAAATAAACTGACTGCTTCTTCCTTGAATTGGATAGCATCGTGATAAACTTCTTGGTAATTTTCGGGAGTGATAGATTGGTAAATTTCGTAGAGATTGCGCGGAATTTGGTGCGCGTTTTCGTCTACTGGTTCTGGTACTTCTCTGGGGACATCGCTAGTACCGAGTACGTCAAAAACTAACACTGATTGGTGAGAAGCGATCGCCCGCCCGCTTTCACTAATGATAATTGGTACCCGGATTTTCCGCTCGTCGCAGGCATCTTTCACTCCCGCTACTACGTCGTTAGCGTAGTTTTGCATATTGTAGTTTTTGGAAGCGTGGAAGTTTGTTTTAGAGCCGTCGTAGTCAACGCCGAGTCCGCCGCCTACATCCAAGTAGTTCATATTAGCTCCCAATTTAGCTAATTCTACATAAATGTGGCTGGCTTCTCGAATGGCGTCTTTGATGACGCTAATTGAGGAAATTTGAGAGCCGATGTGGAAGTGCAGTAACTGCAAACAGTCGAGCATTCCAGCTTTTTCTAGTTCGCCAACTGCGCGGATTATTTCAGGAATTGTCAAGCCAAATTTTGCCCGATCGCCCGTGGAGCCTCCCCAGCGACCAACGCCTTTGGTAGTGAGTTTTGCTCGCACTCCCAAAACCGGTTTAATTCCTAATGCTTTGCTCGCTGCGATTGCGAGTTCTACTTCCTCAATTTGCTCCAGGACAATTACGGAAGTTTGCCCCAGCCGCTGCGCCAAAATAGCAGTTTCAATGTATTCGCGGTCTTTGTAACCGTTACAAATTAACAAAGCGCCTGGGGTTTTTAATGTCGCCAAAGCGATCATTAATTCCGGTTTCGATCCGGCTTCCAGTCCGAAATGATGGGGTTGACCGAAACGCACCAAATCTTCAATTAATTGTCGGTGCTGGTTGCATTTGACTGGAAAGACACCGCGATAGACATTTTTGTAATTGTAGCGGGCGATCGCTCTGGCAAAACACGAATTTAAGCGCTCGATCCGGTCTTCCAAAATATCAGAAAATCGAATCAGCAGGGGCAAAGCCAAATTTCGCTGTTTGAGGGATTCTACCAGTTCGCACAAGTCGAGGGAACCGCCGCGATCGCCCTTGGGAGACACTGTAACGTGACCGGCAGCATTGATCGAAAAATAGGGTTCGCCCCAACCTTGAATGCGGTACAGTTTCTCGCTATCTTCTATTGTCCAAGATTTTTGTGGCAGTTGAGCAGTCGTTACCAAAGCACTGTCTGGTGCAGCCAAACTCGTGACTGTTGGGGACTGAGTAGATAGCGGATCGAGAGCGGAGAAAGCAGCGGTGGCTGGGGAACTCATCTTATCGGAAACCTCGAAATGACTGGTCAAATAGATAGTTTATCTCACATATCGGGTTTCCTGATGCAGTTGAAAATTCACTTTGGGTACACGGCCCGGCGATTTTAGATTTTAGATTTTAGATTTTAGAATTGACTCTACAGATGGATGAAGGTGGGGGATTGAACTAAAATCTCAACCGTAATTGCTCTCCAGGACTCATTTCTTCAAGCAAGTATCCCTATGCAGGTGAACTGGGAAACCCGGTTTCCCAGTTCACCTGCACCAAAAGAGTAGTCGGACGATCGATCGCCGGACACACACTAACCAAAAATCACCTCCGGTGGCGCCATATCAGCCCCCACAATCATTCCCCCGTGACTGGTAGACTTCTTCAAACCCGGTTGAGGTGCTTTTTCTTGGCTCTTCTGAGCCGGTGCAACTGAGGCTGGCGGTGTCACCTGCGGTTGAGGTACTGCCTTTGCTCCGGGCACCACGGGTTGCTGCGACAGCCAACCCAAACCCCCTACAGCCCCAACCATCAAAGCGGTGTAGCCGAGGTACAAATGCACCGGATGCATTTGAATACCTTCCGCCGACTCCGAGTCGGAAACAGACAAATACGTGCTGGGAATTAGGCTAGGAGCGGTTTTGGGCAAAGCATTCGCCATAGCGCTGCCGTCTAGTCCCAAGGTGTCGCCCAGCCTGCGGATAAAACCTCTAACGTAAATGTCTTGGGGCAGTTTGTCGATTTCCCCATTTTCGATCGATTCGATGTGGTGCAGCGGCACGAGAGTTTGACTGTGAAGTTGTTGGAGAGATAGGGAGCGAATTTGCCGTCCCTTTCGCAATTCTCTACCCAACTCCCGCAGGCACTCTTCTCGCTGTTGAACTGCTATTGCTGCTTCTTCTTCCTTGGTGAGTTTTTTCGGCTTCTTGGGAAAACCGAATCTTGGGAAGGATTTTCCGGGGGCGATAACAGTTGCAGGTGCAGCCGACTCGACTTGAATTGTGTCTTGGGGCGCTTGTTTGGTGTCTTCAGAAGTGTTAATGTCTCGATCGTAATTTTCAGTGTCGGACTCTGTTGTAGGGGGCGCTTCCAAAGTAGCGCTGCGCCAATAGAAGACAGGAACAGGTACTGGTGGCTCCAATTCTCTAAATTCTGTCACCGTCTCAATGGCGGAACTTACAGCAACAAAACTCTCTTCGGCTACTTGCGGTTCAATTTTGTTTTGTTTGGGAAACCGATCGAATGCGATCTTGACTGCTTCTCTGCTAACTGCTCTAATTAAAATTTCGGCAGCGGAGGCTGCTTCGCCCAACATTGTTTGCAAGCTAGCTAGAGCGTGGCTGTAGGTGTCGCTACAGAGGAGTTCAACTTCTATTTGACCGAGGACAGAACGAAAGCTTTCTTGAGAAATTTCAATAGTTGCGTGATCTGTCACCCCAAAATAAGCCTCGGGTTTCAGTGCCATGATATTTGTGTTGTCTTGCTAGAAGGTATCTGAGTACGTTCTTCGATAGCTTGGCAGTGATTCCGGATGTCAGTTGGGGGAGAGTGAGGGAGTGGGGCATCGGGCATCGGGCATCGGGCATCGGGCATCGGGCATCGGGCATCGGGCATCGGGCATCGGTTGCCCCTCACCAATAACTACTGTTTGTATATGCGATCGAGCAACCAAAGAGTCCCGACAATTCCGACAAAGTGAGCAACAGTAGCGTGAATGTTTGCCAGCACTACAAATATATCGAGCGGCTGAATGAATCGACTGAAATCGACTGCTGCGCCGAACAAAACTTGTGGCTGAGATATAGATTTCACGAATAGCGTACCGCCGATCGCTTCTGCTCCCAGCAGTGTCAGCAGCATTCCCGACAAATTACTCATAAGTGTCAACCGCACTTGTTGAATCGTGTCTGTCCTTTTGGGGCGGACACCGGTAGCGGGCGATCGTAGTTTTCTAGACAAGCGAGTAAAGCTAAAAGCCCGATAGGCGCTGTAGCCCAGGGCTAAAAGCCCGCACACAGCCAACAATACACCTCCCCCCGTTCCAGCACTGGTTTGGCTTGTACCGGAGGCGCCACTCGAAAGAGCAGACGGGATTGCCAGCAGCAAAATTAGCCCCGCCACCACGGCCAGCACTGCTTGTACCCAGAAACAAACCCAGCCTGCTGTACGGAGGGCAAAGGCAACTCGCTGTGCTGCTGCGGGAAGCTTATCGTTATCTAACTGATTAGTCATATTTTGAGCGGATATAATTAAGTGGCTTTAGTGGGCAGCAGTTTTTTCTCTTCGGGGACGGTTGACGGCGGTTAACCCTCTTTATAATAGAAGCAGCAATGTTTAAGATTTGTAACTAACATTCGATTTCACATTTGAATAGCGTCGATCGCAAGGTACCCAAAGCAATGACACAACTACAACCCACCGTCACTCCCAAACTGGAACAGCCAAAGTTTGGCTTCAACAGCTACGCGGAACGCCTTAACGGTCGAGCCGCGATGATTGGTTTTTCCCTAACTTTAATTATCGAGTATGTCACAGGGCAGGGGTTGCTGTCCTGGTTAGGTCTCAACTAATTTTAGCTGTTTGGCGCGGTCAGCATCACACTTTGTCTTGACTCTTCCCGCAGCGGGTGTCACCTCTGCTGACCGCGACAAATTCGGGAATTGATTAGAATATTAATGAAAAACAAGCCCAGCGACTCCTCTGTCGAGAGAGATCGGTGCACCGAATGCAAGAGCTGGCTTTTGGATGTATCTCGGGTGAAATTTTGATTTGACAAGCTTGGCAATTTCGCCTCGCTCCCGTACAATTCCCCACAGGCGAGAATATAAATTTAGGTTAAGCTAGTATCTGAGCTAGAAATCCCGATCGTTCCGCCAACTCTAAGTTTTAGCGATTGTAAATAAATATAGAACAGAGTAAAACCAAATGAATGCTTCGTGGACGCGACTTTTGAGGTCAGCTTACCGTAGAGAGCCAATTACCAGCTTTATTGTGACAGTGGGCGTGGTCGATGCAGCGATCGGCAGCATCGGTGCGAGCGGCTCTTTATTGGCTTTTGGGCTGGGTACCGCTGGGGTGGCGATGGCTCTCCGCTGGTGGCAAATTTACCGCTCTGGAGCCGAACAACCCGCACCTGCTCCTGAATACTATCTTCCTCCTCAGTCTTCTCGGCCCCAGTTGCCCGTGCTTAACGCATCTAAAAAAAATCCTCCTTATTAAGATTACCGGGCAATGGCGACTGGGCGAGGTGGCGATCGACTCGCTGCATCTGAGACAGTTAAAGATAGGGCAAGAAAGTCTTTCGATCCTCGCTCTTTTTGATTTATGAATATTTCTGTTGCCGAGAAACTGTACAAAATTGGCTCCGTAGCTGCCTGTAGCGGTTTGTCGGTGAAAACTGTTCGCTACTATGAGGAGATGGGCTTGCTGTCTCCTGCGGTGGAGCGATCGCCCGCTGGTTATCGGTTGTTTGGGGAAGCGGTATTCAACAGGTTAGCGTTTATTAGACGATCTCAGGCTCTGGGTTTGAGCCTTCAGGAGATTAAGGATATTTTACAAGTTCGCGATCGGGGAGAGTTGCCTTGTTTTGAAGCGAAGCAGCATCTAACGGCGAAGGTAGAGGCAATTTCCGGGCAAATTGCAGCGTTAGAAACTTTGAAGGGGGAGTTGCAAGGCATTCTCAACTGCTGGCAAGAGCAACCCTCGCAGGCGAGCATTACTCGCACGATTTGTCCGAACATTCAGCGGGATTGAGCTGCTGCAGAAAGATACAAAATAAGGGAAGGAATTATCGGTTTCCTTCCCTTGATGGTTTGGTTGGTGGTTTTGTTGGTGATTTGGTCGATCGTGTTGAGCTTTTAACTGTTTTCGCAGAGTTTGCTGTTGCTTTTTGAGCTGTCGAGCTCTTGCCGCTCCGCCTTTGCCTTTGGAGTTTCTGCCCTCACTGCGGGGAGACTCCCAACTTTTTAGTCTCATGTTTTTAATTGTTTGTACTACTTCTATAGTACACCGCCATAATTTCACTGTCAAGTATTTTTGAGACAGATGTTTCCTACTATCAACTGTTGACAGATTGGGATTTGCTACAGGCATAGCGATGGTGCGCCCATAAGCACCCTACAATTAGAGCTTTTTGTGTGATGGCGTCAATCGATTGCGCGATTTTAGATTTTAGATTTTAGATTAAAGAATTGAAGCATTCACCCCACGAATAAATTCGGGGGTTCCTTTATCGGATACAGGTTTTTTATTTCTGGACGGATGAATCCGGGGGCTTGTATCCTGGATGCTTGATTGTCAACAGCCCTAATTGTGTATATTTATCAGTCCAAATAACCTGCGGGTATTTCAGCATCTGTAAAAATTGGCAGCGTTTCCCAATTTTTCACCCATTCCGGCAATTGGGCTAATTTTTTGAGCTGAAGCGACATTTCTATTAAGGAAAATCCTAAATTGTGGAAATCTTGAATAAGTTCGGCTTTCAAAAATATTTCATTTTTAGCTAAATCAGGAGCATTAGTCGCGATCGCAATGCTGTTACCTGTTTCTAAATTGCATATATAAACTTGTGCGAACACAGTTTGAATGGTTTTCACCGCCGCTGCGTTAAACTCTTGTTTGTGGAACAGGTTGACAACTACAGCACCTGCCCTTGACAAGCGAGTTTTGCACAGTTGGTAAAATTCTTGTGTCACCAATCTATAGGGCATATAGCCGCTGCCAAAGCCAGCATCCACGATAATTATATCATTTTTTACTGTTGGATTTTGTTGGGCAAGATATTCGCGCCCGTCTTGAATCGCTACTTTTAGTCTGTCGTCGAATTGAATGCCAAAAAACTTGCGAGCAACTTCGACTACTGTGGGGTCAATATCTGTACATTCGACGATCGCGTTAGCGAAATAGTGGTGAAAAAATCTGGGGATGCTGCCGCCACCAAATCCGATTATATAGATTTTTTTTGGTTGATTTTGCCATACTAATGCTAGCATCATTGCTCGGCTATAGGGAAAAATCAAATTTAGTGGATTGTTGAGGTCTAGGAGTGATTGAGCTACATTTGTGATTAAAGTTTCTCGGTCTGCTAAAAGCAGTAATAGGACTGAGTTTATTTTTTTGACTGCTATGCAGTTGTCGCCGGAGTTTTCTTGAAAGATGATGCCGTCTGGCTGTTGGTGAAGCCAATTGATTTGTTTTTTAATAGCGGCTAAATTGCTAGTTTGTCGATCGCCTTTATAATCAGTCATACGATTTTAGATTTTAGATTTTAGATTTTAGATTGGGGAATCACTGATGACTATCATGGTTGGGAGCAGACCTACAGTTTCATTCTTTTTGGGAACTGGTATCAAATCTAAAATTTCAAATCTCAAGTCTCACATCTAATTACTTCAAACCCAATAATAGCGCGATTCCGCCGATCGCACAAACTACCCCCAAAACAGCCCGAAAGCTCACTTTTTCGCCCGCCAGCACGGCTAGAGGCAGGATAAATAGGGGACTGGTAGAAATGAGTGCTTGAGCTATTCCTGCGGGTGCATATTTCAGCGAAATCTGTTGCAGGAAAATCCCGAGATAGGTTCCTAAAAAAGCGGCTAGAATTATTGCACCTAATATTTTTGGCGCTTTTAATTGTTGGAAAGTCTCCAAATTTGTTGGGTTCAAAAAGCACAGCATGACTGCCATGCCGCCGCTCAAACGCAAGGCTGCAGTCCACAGGGGATCGATATCTATTTGAGTGAAGGCGGCGCGGGATAAAACTGCCCCAGCGGCGTGGGCTGTTTGTCCTAATAAACTAATGGCTAATCCCTGCCAAAGATGTTTTGATGGTAAGGTTGTTTCGGCTGTTCGTTCTGCAATTACCCAAGCTACGCCGCAGATTGTTAAAAGAATGCCTGTACAAGCAACGGGCGATAAGTTTTCTTGCAAAAATATTAAGCCAAATAAAGCTGTTAAAGGGGGAGATAGGGTTTCTAAAAGCAGCGTTCGCCTCGCGCCTAAATATTTTAATACGATAAAGAAAGCGGTGTCTCCGATGCCAATTCCTAGGGCGCCGCTGATGAGCAGCATTGCTACAATATTAGGGTTGACTGCTGGTAAAGATTTGCCTAAAATTAGTACGGTTGCAAGGAGCATGAAAAGGGCGATCGCGCCTTTGAGCAAGTTTAGCACCACTGCTGGAATTTGCTGTCCTACTCGCTGCCAGATGGTGGAAGATAGAGCCCAGACAAATGCAGCGCCTAAAGCGGCGATTTCACCCATAAAATCATTAGTGATTGGTTATTAGTTATTAGTTATTGGTTATTAGTTAAATGCCCGATGCCCGATGCCCGATGCCCGATGCCATATAAATTAGGGTTCCAGACTTATCATCTGGAACCCTAGATTTATTAAGCTTTTTTAGCAGTGGGCGGGGAGAGAATCGAACTCTCATACCTTTCGGTGTCAGATTTTGAGTCTGATGCGTCTACCAATTTCGCCACCCGCCCTTTTTGTTGGTTTCACCATCATAACACACCGATCGATTTTGCACAAGAGATTCATAATCTTTTGAACTTGCCCAGCGATCGATCTCTCTGGCGCGCAATACTGGTACTGGATGGGACAACTGAGCCGTCTGAGCTTGTTTGAGCATTTCTCCCAGTTGAGTGCTGCTGATGTCGTCGTAGGCCCGCGCCTGCGCCAAAAACGCATCGACATTCAGTTTCGGAGCTAAAGTCGGCGAACCTCCGGCCAGTTTCATCAACAGCGATGCTACCACTTTTGGGTCTTGAGTGGCGAGCAAGGCGGCGCGATCGCACGTAAATTCGGCACACCGCAACCATTCCAACATTTGCGCCTGCAAACCCTGGGCGAGAACAGTTCCCACAGGCGAAATTTGACCTGCGGCCAACACAATTAAATTAGCCAGAGTCAGGTAAACTCCGTGCTCGCACTTCAAATGCCCCAACTCGTGAGCGATTACTGCCTTAACTTCCTCGTCTGTGAGCAAATCAATCAGAGAAGTGTGCATCACCACAAAAGGCTGTTTTCCCCGCATCGCAAAGGTGTAAGCATTCGGCATCGGATGCTGGCGGACATAAAGCTGCGGCGGTTCCAAATCAAGAGTTTTGCAGGCATCCAACAGCAATTGATGCAGGTGGGGCAATTGATTTTCGCCGACTTGGACGCTAGAAGCCAGATTTTCGAGCATGAAAAACTGTTCGCCAAGTTGTCCCAGCAACTGCCGCACCATCAAATCCAGCCCGGGCAGTTGTTTGAGACTGTTGGTAGCTTCCAAGTCTAGCGGGTGTCGAAACTGGTCTGCTTTTAAACCGATGAGCGGTATGTTCAACATTTTAGTCAGTTGGTCATTGGGCAGTTGGCAGTTGGCAGTTGGCAGTTGGCAGTAGTTATTTGTTATTTCTAGTAACCAATAACAAATAACTACTAACAAATAACCACTAACAAATAACCACTAACAACTACTTTAAACTCGATCGCACGGGATTGACAGGAGCCTCAGCAGTCGCCGGGTCTGTGCCCTCTTTGACGCGCCGCAACTTAGCTCCCAATTTTTGCAGTTTCACCTCTAACTGCTCGTAGCCGCGGTCTAAGTGCTGCAAGCTGCTGATGGTGGTGACACCATCGGCTGCAAGTCCCGCTAGCACTAACGCCGCCGAAGCCCGCAAATCTGTGGCCACTACAGGCGCACCAGACAGCCGCGACACTCCGCGCACAATCGCGACATTGCCTTTAAGGCGAATGTCGGCGCCCATGCGGTTGAGTTCTGCTACGTGGCGCAAGCGATTCTCAAACACGGTTTCTTTGATCAAGCTGTCTCCTTCGCTCAGCGTCAGCAAAGCCATAAACTGAGCTTGCATATCTGTGGGGAAACCGGGATAAGGCAGAGTTTCGATGTCTGTGGCGGAGTGAGTTTTGCCGGGAACTATCCGCAAAATGTCGGGGGATTCGGCAATAATTTTTGCCCCAATTGTCTGCAATTTGGCAATGACTGCGGTCAGGTGGTCGGGAATTACCGGCGACAAACTGATTTCGGAGTGAGTGATGGCTCCTGCTACTAAAAATGTTCCGGCTTCAATGCGATCGGGAATAATTGAATAGTCTACTGCGTGCAGCTTGGGAACTCCCGAAATGACGATCGTATTCGTGCCGGCGCCTTGAATTTTTGCTCCCATAGCGCGGCAGAAATTCGCCAAATCTGCGACTTCCGGCTCTTGAGCCGCATTTTCAATCACGGTTTCTCCTTCAGCCAGAGTCGCCGCCATCATCAAAGTTTCAGTTGCGCCGACGCTGGGGTAGTCCAAATAAATTTTGGCTCCTTTCAAGCGGCGGTTCGGCCCTTTGACGTAAGCGTGAACCGTGCCGTGGTCGATGTGGACTTCGGCACCGAGGGCTTGCAGACCGCGAACGTGGAGTTCGACGGGTCGCGCGCCGATGGCGCACCCACCGGGCAAGGGCACTTTGGCAAACCCCAAACGCGCTAGGAGTGGGCCGATGATGAAGAAGCTCGCCCGCAGTTGGCTGACTAATTCGTAGGGGGCTTGAGCGTCTATGAGGTTGCTGGCGTTGATGTCTAAAACGTCGCCGTTCTGCTGTAATTTGACTCCTACAGCCGAGAGAATTTGCCCCATGCGGGCGACATCGACTAGACCGGGAACGTTGCGGAGACGGCAATCCTCTGGGCATAGCAGGGCTCCTGCCATGACGACTAGGGCCGAGTTTTTGGCGCCGCTGATTTTGACGTGTCCTTTAAGGGGCTCGCGACCCCAAATTTGCAATACTTGTTCGTCACTTTCAGGTGAAGCTGACAGATTAGACGAGTTCAGAGCTGGTGTAATGGGTTTGCCCTCCATATGCGCTTCGTTACTTTATACATTATTAATTTTGGTTTCGATTTTACCGGAAAGTTTTTATATGTCTAGGGGTAACTTAGAAATTCCAGGCATTATATTTGCTGGCATTGTCTAGGGGTGAGGCTTTCAGGTACGATCGCACAAATAATGCCGATCGAGTCTCATTGAGTTATCTGTATCAAAATTTACCTTTGTTTCTGCCTGTCGCTCGGGGCACAGATGTTGCACCACTGTCAATAAGCTGTTTAAGCCAGGACTCAGGCACAGAAGGCTAGAAACCCGGTTTCTTCCTAGATACTTTGCTGTCAAACCCAAGATTTTTTAGAGAAACCGGGTTTCTTTGGTTTTTGTCCCAATAAGTACAGACCGGCTACGTTGTTGACAAAGGTGTAAGATATCGGTTCGATCGACAATGCCGGAAAGTTCACACATTGTCGATCGCCCCAGTGCCTGTGCTACCCTGTGACAACAACCTAGAGCCAAAGCTACTCCTAGCATATGGTTCACATTAAACGGATCGAACTAACTAACTTTAAATCTTTTGGCGGCACAACGTCCATTCCCGTGCTGCCTGGTTTTACTGTGGTTTCCGGGCCCAACGGTTCTGGGAAGTCCAACATCCTCGACGCTTTGCTGTTTTGTCTCGGACTTTCGACTTCTAAGGGAATGCGGGCCGAACGTTTGCCGGATTTGGTGAACAGCGCTCAAAACAAACGCGGTACGATCGAAGCTAGCGTGACTGCGACTTTTGCGCTGGAAGATGTGGGCGACGAATGGTTTGCCCGGGATGAAGATGAGGAGGAAAATCCAGCAGATGAGTTATCTGTGGAAGCTGAGGAACTCGAAGGGATAGAAACTGCCGAAACTCAAGACAACAACGGCCAATCATCTCCTGTCAATCGAAAATCCAAAATCGAAAATCGAAAATCGGAAGAGTTATCTGTTGAAGCAGAGGAAGTTGAAGGGATAGAAATTGCCGAAACTCAAGACAACAACGGAAAACTACTCGCTGCTAATCCAGAATCGCCTCTATCTGTTGAAGAAGCCGAAGGGATAGAAACTGCCGAAACTCAAGACAACAACGGCCAATCATCTCCTGTCAATCGAAAATCGAAAATCGAAAATCGAAAATCGGAAGAGTTATCTGTTGAAGACGTAGAAGAGATTGAGATCGCAGCAACTCAAGACAACAACGGACAACTACTCGCTACTAATAAAAAATCCAAAATCCAAAATCCAAAATCGGATGAGTGGAGTGTAACCCGCAAACTTCGGGTAACTCGCCAAGGTACTTACACTTCAACTTATTACATTAACGGCCAACCTTGCACGCTGACTCAACTTCACGAACAACTCAACCGCTTGCGAATTTATCCCGAAGGCTATAACGTCGTGCTGCAAGGAGACGTTACCAGCATTATTTCGATGAATTCTAAGGAACGCCGAGAAATCATTGACGAATTGGCTGGGGTGGCTCAGTTCGATCGCAAAATCTCTTTAGCTAGGCAGAAATTGGATGAAGTTAAAGAGGTGGAAGAACGCAGCAGTATTGTAGAAAAAGAGCTGATTTCTCAGCGCGATAGACTTGCTTCCGATCGCACAAAAGCGGAAAAATATCAAAAATTGCGGGCGGAATTTCAAGAAAAGTCGCAGTGGGAAATAGTGCTGAAATTCCGTCAATTGCAGCAGCAAGAATGGAAACTGCGAGAACAAATCGAAACGGGCGATCGCACTTCGGCTTCTCTCACCGAACAACTGCAAGCAATTAGCACCCAAATTCAAGAAGCAACCGCCGAACTTGACGCGCTGAATGCGCGCGTTAAAGCTTTGGGAGAGTCGGAATTGTTGGCTTTGCAAGCGACGATTGCGACTCAGGAAGCGGAACGGCGGCAACTGCAAAACCGCAAACAGGATTTGGAAACAACTGCTGGGCAAATGGCGGCGAACATAGCACAAACCGAGCAAGAAGTTCGACAATTCCGGCAAAGTTTGGAGCAAATTGAGATTGAAATATCTTATGTTAAGTCTCAAACAGGAACTTTGCAGGAACAGCGGGACGCAGCCCAGCAAAGTTTAGATGAAAGTCGGGAAGTTGCAAATGCGATCGCCTCGACGGCCGAAGTTTGGGTACAGCAGCAAACGGAACTGCACCGCCAAATCGAAACAATTCAACAAACTTTGGAACCGCAGCGTACAGAACAAGCTACCATTGGCGAAAGAGCCGATCGCCTGCAAAGTCAAATTCAAGAACAAAACCAATCGCTGCAAGTATTGGAACAGGAAATTGCAGCGAAAAAAGAGCAGCAATCTCGCCTTGTGGAAACCAAAGGCGTTGCATCTTTGCAAGTAGAATCGCTGAATCAGATTTTAGTCGAAGCCGAACAAGAATTGCAACTGCAACAGGAAACTCAAACTCGTTTGTTGGAAGAACAGCGGGAAAGACAGCGCAAATTAGACAAACTAGAAGTGCAGTTTCAAGCAATGCAAGAAGCGACGGGAACGTTTACTGCAAAAATTGTCGCGCAAAGCGGAATTGGCGGAGTTTGCGGCTTGGTGGCTCAACTGGGCAGGGTGCAACCGCGCTATCAGTTGGCGCTGGAAATTGCGGCGGGCGGCCGCATGGGAAATATGGTGGTGGAAGATGACAGCGTGGGGGCTGCTGCGATCGAATTGTTGAAACAAAAACGGGCGGGAAGGATGACGTTTTTGCCTTTGAATAAAATTAGAGGCGGCAGGTATTCGGTGAATGAAAATTTGCGGCGCGCGGCTGGGTTTGTGGATGCGGCTGTTAATTTGATTGACTGCGATTCGCGGTATCAGGAAATTTTTGCTTACGTTTTTGGCAGTACGGTTGTGTTTAGCAACCTCAGCGACGCGCGCCGCTATTTGGGACAGTACCGGATTGTCACTTTGGACGGGGAAATTTTGGAAACTAGCGGGGCGATGACTGGGGGAAGTTCTACTAACAGATCTACCTTGCATTTTGGCACGGTTGAGGCTAGCGAGGCTGCTAGTGAAGCGCGGACGATCGCATCTCTGCAAGAAAGGTTGGAGGAAATTGAGCGGATTTTGGAACGGTGCAAAATTGCGATCGATCGCGCGTCTGTTGCAGTCAAAACTCGCAGCCAAGAATTGATGGAAGCGAAACAAAATTTGCGCGAAAATCAGTTGCGCTTGGAACAGTTGGATTCAGAAATTAAGAATTTGCAAGCGCAACAGGAACAAGTGCGATCGCAAATTGCCAAAAATACACAGGAATTAACTAATTCGCGATCGAGATTGCAGTTGCTGGAACGAGAATTGCCCGCACAGGAAACTCAATTGCAGCAGTACCGCCAAACTTTGGCGCAGTTGGAAGAGTCGAACAGTCACAGCGAATGGCAGCAAATGCAATCGAGTTTGCGCGCTCTGGAAGCGCAACTGCAAGAGCGAGAATTGGCTCTGAGAAACGTCCAGCAACGCCTTGTAGACTTGGAAAATCAATTCGGGCGTTTGGAAGACAAAATTAAGGAAGGTAGCGAGAAATTGCAGGATTGGCAAGTGCAGCAAAACGCGGGGGCGGATGCGATCGATCGCATTGTTTCGCAGCAGTTAGAACTCGACCGGCAAATTGCCGAAGCTAAGGCGGCTTTGGGGGAAATTGAGGAAAAATTGGGCGTGCAGAAGGGAGAGCGCGATCGGGCGGAATCTCAATTGCGAGAGAAGCATTTAGCCAAACAGCAGTTACAGTGGCAGTTGCAAAAACTCCACGAAACCCAGCAAGAACGCCGGGAACAATTAGCCGCCATCCGCACTCTATTGGAAACGCAGCGGGCGGAAATGCCCGACCCGGTGCCGTCGATTCCTGAAAATGTCGAGAAAGCCAATTTGACGGAATTGCAGCAGGAAGTAAAGGCGATCGCCAAACGCATTCAAGCTTTAGAACCAGTCAATATGCTAGCCTTGGAAGAGTACAACCGCACTCAAGAACGCCTTCTAGAATTGAGTCAAAAATTGACGACATTGGAAGGAGAACGCACTGAACTGCTGTTGAGAATCGAAAATTTTACCACACTCAGGCGGCGCGCTTTTAAAGAAGCTTTCGACGCGGTTAACGAGAACTTTCAGACTATCTTTGCGGAACTTTCCGAAGGCGACGGCTATCTCCAGCTAGATGACCAGGAAGACCCCTTCAGCAGCGGCTTGAATTTAGTCGCTCACCCGAAGGGCAAACCCGTACAGCGGCTGGCTTCCATGTCTGGAGGCGAAAAGTCGCTGACGGCACTGAGTTTTATTTTTGCGCTGCAACGCTACCGCCCGTCTACGTTCTACGCTTTTGATGAAGTGGATATGTTTCTGGATGGGGCAAATGTGGAGCGATTAGCTAGAATGATAAAACGGCAGTCTGAACAAGCCCAGTTTATTGTTGTGAGTTTGCGGCGACCTATGATTCAATCGGCCCAGCGTACAATTGGCGTTACTCAAGCACGGGGAGCTTATACTCAAGTCATCGGACTGAAGTTGTAGTCCCGGAGTGTCTGTTGATGACCCTACCCAAAAACGGATACAAGCCGCCGACAACAGTCGTGGATAGATCGAAATTTTAGACCAAGGTTCAAGTTCCCACATTCATCTGTGGAGTAAATCTAAAATCTAAAATCTAAAATCTAAAATCGACTGATCGTGTTGAGTGATATATGTACTTAATAAATCAGGATTAAAGTTAGAATGACATCCGAACAAATCTGCCAACGCTCCGATATTCTAGGCACTCAAGTCATCACCCGCGACAGAGGTAAACGCCTGGGTGTGGTTAGTCAATTGTGGGTGGACATTGACCGACGGGAAGTTGTGGCGATCGGTCTGCGTGATAATATATTCGCGGTCGCTGGAATGCCGAGGTTTATGTTCCTCAACAATGTCAGCGAAATCGGTGACGTGCTGTTGGTGGAAGATGAGAGCGCGATCGAAGATGATGTTGATGTTGAAGTCTACAGCATTTTGATTAACAGCGAAGTTATTACCGAAACCGGCGAACTTTTAGGTAGGGTGCGGGGCTTTAGGTTCGACCCCGAAGACGGTAAGTTAGTTTCTATAATTATCGCTTCCCTGGGAATCCCTCAAATCCCCGACCAAGTTCTCAGCACTTACGAGTTGGGGATTGAGGAAATTGTCAGCAGCGGCCCGAATCGCTTGATTGTATTTGAAGGTTCCGAGGAAAGGCTCAGGCAGCTTAGCGTGGGTTTGCTGGAGCGCGTCGGTTTGGGCCAAGCACCTTGGGAACGGGAAGAGGACGAGCAAGGTTATTACCCGAAACCCGTGGCTACAGACCATCAATTGGGCCCGGGCGTGCGGATACCTGCACCGGAAATGCGTAGCAAGGTAGCCCAGCCTGCGATGGAGGAAGTACCTTGGGATGAGGATTCGCAGTGGAACCGGCCTCCGGTGCGGCAGTCGATGCGCGCGGTGCAGCCCGAGCCGATTGACGACGAGGACGATTACGAAGAGGATAATTGGGGCGGCGAGGAGGACGATTACGAGGAAGAGTACGAGGAGAAGCAGTACACTCGCTCTGAGAGTTCTCGCCAGAAGGAGCCGGTGGTGCAGTACGAGTACGAGGATGATGTGGAGGCGGATGCTTGGGCTGACGATGAGGCGCCGAAGCCTTACAAGGCTCCTCGGGTGAATATCCCTGAGAAGACTAAGACTCCTGAGTACGAGGAGGAGACTGGTTATTAGAAATTAATCTTGGATCTTTGGGGCGGGCTGGGGTGCCAACCCCGCAGCTATCTGGGTTGATTCCTTGGGCGGGGGCGAGTTTACGAGATTATTGATTCTAGGCATAGATGGTTGAAAAAACCCGCCCCTATAAATTGTCGTAGGGGCGGTTTTTTCGAGAGAGAGCGTTAAGCTGTTCTGCATTTAAACTGTATGTCAAAAAACAATAAAACTCTTGTGGGGTGGGCGTCCCGCCCGCCCTGAATATGCAATTTAAATGCGCGACAGCTTAATCATAAACAGTATCAATAAATCCACCCCCGCAAGGCGATCGGAGTTGATTCCTTCGGTGGAGGCGAGTTTTGCGAGAAATGTCGATCGCCCAGTCCGTGATAAGGAATGAAAAATAAATAAGGTGACTAATAGAGCAATAGTTTACCTTGGAGCGAGGCTTCTGGGGTTGAATTGTGCAAGTTATTTATTTTTCATTCCTTAGCCTACGAAAGAGCGCCCAAGCGCAACT
>NZ_JAUBRJ010000095.1:0-24571 GCF_036701805.1 Microcoleus sp. N3A4 | reverse complement strand
TACTGGGCAACCACTTCAGGGTTGAATTTTTAAAATTTATAACCATCAATTCTATTTAAAGACCTGCGGAATGTGGGATATAGTGTCTAGACGCCTCTTTTTTGAAGCTTTTTCTAAACAACTTTATAAATCCAAATTATTTTAAATGAGTTATCAATCCTGACTCAGGAATTTCCAGAGTGCTTACCTGGCAATAATTACGTGGCTCATTTGATACTGTCCTGTTTTTTTCAATTCCGAAGAGAAAACCCAATTTCTGGTTTTTTAGAAATTTTAAATTTGACACTCCTGAATACCAACTATCTCCTGTTACTATTTTTGGCTTGACTCCCCAATTTATTATTTCACTCACCATTTCTCGCTCAATAATCGTTTTTGGTTTTTCCCTCCTTTTTATCATAAATTCTGTAATTTATTGGGACTAAATTACCATTAATATCGCTGTAATATAGGGTGATTAAATTTAAACCAATAATAGTTTTATGAGCTTTTCCTGACCAAAAATAACTAATTAATTCGGCTTTTTTGGGATCGCTGTAAATCTTTTCTATGACTGTATCGTCTACACTCAGTATCCCTCCTTCTAGATTTATTATTTTCTGTATTGTGTTGAATAAATCTTTGGGTTCGTATCTCTCTCTCAACAAAAATCGATTGATACTGTCATGTGAAACATTTCCTAATATCTCTGATAACCTACTACACCCTCCCAACTTTGGCTCTGATATCAATGCAGGAGGTGTAAGTGTCTATATTACATTGTGCTGTCGAGGGTTTAGTTATTTTTCTCATTGTCCGATACCTAAAAAGTTAGACGACCCATATTTATCAATGCATTGTTTGGTTATTTTGTCAATGCGTGAGTCCTAACCTTGTATTGTAAGATTGCCGCCTGCGATCGCCCTAAAAGGATAACTTCCATCCCGTACCCGCACCGTATCTCCTGCAAATAGATTCAAATTGCCCTCAGCAAGTAGCTGGCTTTCTACCAAAGTGAGATTACGTGCTGCCGAGAGTGTAGCATTCTGACTATTAACAGTAGAACTAGCGATCGCCACATCTCCGCTTTCCACCCTCAAACCCGCCGTCAAAACCACTTCTCCTGCACCGTTAACGGAGATACCAGTAGCAGAGTTCCCACCTGCACCGGCAAGCAATTGCGGAAGAGACAAAGGTAGGGATAATTGCCCATTCTGTGCCAACAATTCCCCGTCAACTACCCCTATTTCTAAGCTTAATAAATGCCCTTCTTGACTAATCCGAACAGCATTTTTACCGGGGACAGCAACGACAATAATATTACCTTGGGGAGCATTGAGGGAACCCGTGCTGACAACTGTGCCGCCAATTAAAGTTATACTTTTTCCAGGCGAGACTGCTAAATTACCTGCATTGAGGATACTTCCCGGTTGGCTGAGATTAAAGTAAAAAGTGTTCGGACTTCCTATTAACGTACTGTAATCGTTCGCTCCTGCAACATTGAAAAAACCGGAATCAAAACCGATGTTAGTAGCAGTAGTAGCTGTAAAGGCAGCCGGAAGATTCAAGCTAGCATTAGGGCCAAAGATAATGCCCGAAGGATTTATTAAAAACAGGTTGGAATTGCCGCCACTTACTTGAATTAAACCGTTAATAATAGAAGGATTGCCGCCTACTACCCGACCCAGAATGTTGCGAATAGCGGGAGTAGAAATAAAATTAGCAATCTGTCCTTCGCTAAGCCCAAATTGTTGAAAACTGTGGAAAAGATTCGCTCCATCTCTAGAAGTTTGACCGCCTGTAATATTGAAGCGATCGCCGCTAGGCGTGACAGTAGTGCCAGTGCGATCGGGTGCGGGAACAATGGGTTGTGCTTTTACTACCGCTGTACTTAAAATAGTGGCTGCGATCGCTAGCATTGCAGCACTATGTATAGAAAAGAAGGCTAGTTTCATTAACTTTTAGCTGGCAGAGCACGTATCTGACAATTATAAGTTTAATGTATTGGCTGGTCAGTGCGGTCAACTGCGGCGTAAACTTAGCGATTAAGAACGTCGTCACCATCAGGGCGGTTGCTATACCTGAAACCCACATTCTGCACCCTCAACAGTCACGATCGGTTTTTAATTATTATTAGCCAGCAATAAAGCTATAATTCATAGTTTTATACCGTACATTGACTGATAAAAAACTGTTTAAAGTCATAATTTATTAGTTTTAAAATAGAGTTGTCTGCGTAATTATGGTGTGTGACAAGCGAATTTCAAAGGTGGTACCCGCCACGCGATCGAACCGTGGAATCAATCCAAAATCGAAAATCGAAAATCCTCAAGAAAGAGCATTTATCTCGCGCAAGTCAATCTAAAATCTAAAATCTAAAATCTAAAATCGATTGACACCCCAGGCTGCGTAATGTGGGCTGGAAATCAAAGCAAAAGTACGATCGACTGTTGACGCACCATACAAATTAGGCGATCGAAATCGGGGCTACCACAAAGTATTTGCAGGCTGCTACCCGAAAAACTAAATATTTGTTACACAAACAAAATTTTTGCCTTTCTAACGTGCTATTCTATACACAAAGCTGGTGCGTTTTGACTGCGCGTTAATTTTTAGCAAAAAAATCAATATGCTCTCGATTCCAGGCGTTGCCGTTGTGACACTTCTCTATGAAAGCGCCAACTCTCTGGTTTACCGGGCCATTCGGGAAGCAGATAACAAGCCGCTCATCCTCAAATTTCTCAAAGAAAGTTACCCCACACTTCAAGAATTGGTGCGCTACCGTACCGAATACCGCATCACCAGAGAGTTGAAAGAGGCGGGAGTTGTGCGAGTTTATGACTTGCAAAAATACCAAAACAGCCTGGTGATGTTTGTGGAGGACTTTGGCGGCGAATCCTTAAAAATATGGATGCAGCAGCGGAAGTTTAGTCTAAAGGAGTTTCTGCAAATTGCGATCGCCACAACTGAAATTTTAGGGCAAATTCACAGCGCCAATATTATACACAAAGATATTAACCCTTCTAATATTGTTTACAACCCGGAAACGGAACAATTAAAAATTATTGACTTTGGCATTTCCACTCAGCTAAACAGAGAAACGCCGACTCTGAAAAACCCCGGCATTCTGGAAGGAACCCTTGCTTACATCTCACCGGAACAAACCGGGAGAATGAATCGTACTCTCGATTACCGGGCTGATTTTTACTCCCTCGGTGTCACCTTCTACGAATTGCTGACAGAGAAACTGCCTTTTGAGACAGAAGACGCTTTAGAACTGGTTCACTGCCACATTGCCAGACAGCCGCTTTCCCCGCAGGAAATAGAGCCAGAAATTCCCCTAATTGTATCTCAAATTGTCAGTAAATTGATGGCTAAAAATGCGGAAAACCGCTATCAAACAGCAGGGGGGCTAAAGCACGATCTAGAAATGTGTCTGGTTCAATTAGAAGAAACGGATAGCATACAAAAATTTGACTTGGGAACGCGGGATATTACCGACCGTTTCCTAATTCCCGAAAAGCTTTACGGCAGAAAAACTGAAGTTTATAGTCTATTAGCTGCCTTTGAACGAGTTAGTACAGGTAGCGCCGAAATGATGCTGGTAGCTGGCTTTTCGGGAATTGGTAAAACCGCAGTAGTGAACGAAGTCCACAAGCCTATAGCCAGACAGCGGGGCTATTTTATTAAAGGCAAATACGACCAATTTCAGCGCAATATCCCCTTCAGTGCATTTGTGCAAGCATTTCGGGAATTGATGGGACAGTTGCTATCAGAATCTGATGCTCAGGTACAAACATGGAAAACCAAGATTCTGACAGCAGTGGGTGATAGCGGGCAAGTGCTAATTGAGGTAATTCCTGAATTAGAACGCATCATTGGCGCTCAAAGTCCTGCACTAGAACTTTCGGGGACTGCAGCACAAAATCGGTTTAATTTGTTGATGCAAAAGTTTGTGCAAGTATTTACTACTGCCGAACATCCCTTAGTGATATTTTTGGACGATTTGCAGTGGGCGGATTCGGCATCTTTGAAATTGCTACAACTGTTGATGGAGGATCGGGGGCATCTGTTAGTATTGGGTGCTTATCGGGATAATGAGGTGTCACCCGTTCATCCGTTTATGTTGACGGTGGATGAGATTGTGAAGTCTGGGGCAGCGGTGAATATTATTACCCTGCAACCGTTGAGTTTAGCGGATCTGAAGCAGTTGGTAGCAGATACGCTGATTTGCGATTTATCTTTGGCCGGGCCTTTGACAGAATTGGTTTATCAAAAAACTCAAGGTAATCCCTTTTTCTCGACTCAATTTCTCAAGGTATTATATGAAGACGATCAAATTATTTTTAACAGGGATGTACGGCATTGGCAGTGCGATATTGCCAATGCTAGACTTACCCATGCCTCGGATGTGGTGGAGTTTATGGCGGCGCAATTGCAGAAGTTGCCTGCGAAAACTCAGGATGTTCTAAAATTGGCGGCTTGCATTGGGGCGCAGTTTGATTTAGATACCTTGGCAGTAGTCAGCGAAGAATTACCAGAACAAACGGCATCAGCGCTATGGAAAGCCTTGCAAGAAGGACTTATTTTACAGATTGCAGAAGGCTATAACTTCATTCAAGCAGATGCTCAATCCTCTAGTCAGTCTGTTGCTAATCCAACTTATAAATTCCTGCACGATCGCGTCCAGCAAGCGGCTTATTCATTGATTCTTGATGACCGTAAACCAGCTACTCATCTCAAAGTTGGACAGCTACTTTTACAAAATGCCTCGGAGATGGAAAGAGAAGAAAAACTGTTTGATATTGTCGAGCATTTGAATCTAGGCAAGGAGTTGATATCCCACGCAAAAGAGAGGGAAGCCTTAGCTCAACTAAATTTAAAAGCTGGACAGAAAGCTAGAAATTCTACTGCCTACGCTGCGGCAAAAGTTTATTTGCAAATAGGGATTGATTTACTGACCGCCAACTGTTGGGAAACTCAGTATGAATTGACGCTGAATCTCTATGTTACAGCTACTGAAGTTGCTTATTTAAATGCTGACTTTGAGGGTATGGAACAGATAGCAGCAGAAGTTTTCCAAGAAGCACGAACAATTTTAGATAAAGTTAAAACTTACGAAATTTTAATTATTGCCCAGGTAGCCCAGACCCAGGGCTTAAAAGCGCTCGAAATAGCCAGAGATGCACTGGCGCAATTGGGAGTTGAACTTCCTACCGAAGCTGATCGAGTCAAAATAGATCGAGCCCTACAGAGCCTTGCTATACAACTCCAAGACAGAAGCATTGAGGAACTGGTGAACTTGCCTGTGATGACCGATATTGACACTCAAGCCGCCATGCAACTCTTAGGAATGTTATTTTCACCCATTAATCAAACCGTCCCAAGTTTACTGCCCCTACTGAGCTCTACGATGGTGAGTTTATCGCTTCAATTTGGAAATGCACCCGTATCGACCGTAGGGTATTTGATTCATAGTGTGGTGCTGTGTAACTTTTTGGGAGATGTCAAAACTGGCTATCGCTTTGGTAAATTAGCACTGAATTTACTCGATCTGTTTAATGCAACAGAATTTAAGTCCCAAATTCTGGCTGTATTTACTGCCTGGATTCAGCATCACCAAGAGGCTATCAGGGCAAGGATACCAATGAGTAAAGACGGGTATATAGCTGGTATGGAAACTGGCGATTTTCTATATGCGAGCTACAGCATACTTGTTTACTTTGAGGGCAATTTGTGTGGTGGAGTAGAAATAGATACTTGGGAAGCCGAACTGGAAATTTACAGTGCTGCATTTGCTCAAATAAAGCAATATTCTGCCCAGATTATTTTGGATATAACGTGGCAGACGACGAAAAACTTGAGAGAAACTGTGAGTACACCGGATTGTCTAATCGGAACTGCCTACAATGAAACAGTGATGATTCCTAAACATCATCAGGACAATAACTTCACTATGATTGCTATTGTCTACACATATAAACTGATGCTTGCTTACTTCTTTGGCAATTATCCGGCTGCCCTAAGCTACATTGCCCAAATCAAGCCGTATTTAATGTCAGTATCGGGAATAGTTTTTTTCCCCATTTTCCATTTCTATGCGGCATTGACACACTTAGCCCTTTTTCCCACCCAACCAGAAATTGAACAAGCAGAAATTCTTGCCTTAGTCGAAACCCATCAAACCACTCTGCACCAATGGGCGCAAAATGCTCCCATGAATTATCTGCATAAATGGTATTTAGTGGAGGCCCAAAAGCAGCGGGTTTTAGGAAATAAAGCTGAGGCGATTGAAATGTACGATCGCGCCATCTCCCTTTCCAAACAAAATAAATTCCTCAACGAAGAAGCCCTTGCCAACGAACTAGCCGCCAAATTTTATCTAGAATGGGGTAAAGAAAAATTTGCCCAAATCTACATAATTGAGGCGTATTATTGTTATCTCCAATGGGGAGCTACGGCTAAGGTAAAAGATTTAGAAACGCGATATCGCCAGTTATTGGCGGTAACTCAACCGGGAACTAAAAAAACTCAAACTACCGCAACAGTCACGACCACTGGTTCGGTTAATAACTTAGATATCACCGCAGTCATGAAGGCTTCCCAGGCGATTTCCGGTGAAATTCTGCTGGATAAACTACTGTCTAGCTTGATGAAAATTTTGATGGAAAATGCAGGAGCGCAAAGAGGATATCTGATTTTGTCAAGCCAGGGACAACTGTTAATTGAAGCTGAAGGGACAATAAATTTTGAACAAGTTACCGTGTTGCAATCAATCCCCGTTGAACATTGTCAAAAACTTTCCTCCGCCATTGTCAATTATGTGGCCCGCACTCAAGAAAGCGTGGTACTGGATGATGCTGTTCGAGAGGGACAATTTACCAACGACCCCTACATCCAAACCAATCAGCCCAAATCAATTTTATGCGTGCCGCTGATTAACCAATCTCAACTCGTCAGTATTGTTTATCTAGAAAACAATCTGACAGCCGGAGCTTTTACCCCTGAAAGAGTGGAACTGTTAAAAGTGTTATCTGGACAGGCAGCGATCTCGATTCAAAATTCTAAACTCTATACAGAAATCCGCGAAAGTGAGAACAGGCTCACTCAATTCTTAGAAGCAATTCCAGTGGGGGTGTCAGTGCTGGATGCTTCTGGCAAACCTTACTATAGTAATCGCGTTGCTATTCAATTATTAGGTAAAGGAGTTATTCCTAAAGTCGCCAGCGAGCAAATACCAGAGGTTTATCAAGTCTATCAAGCTGGAACAGAGCGGGAATATCCCTATGCTGACTTGCCGATTGTGCGAGCGTTGAAGGGCGAAAGTGCCACCGCTGAGGATATGGAAATCCACCAAGGCAACAAGATTATTCCGATCGAGGCTTGGGGTACACCAATCTATGATGAAAAAGACAATATTTCTTATGCAATTGTAGCCTTTCAAGATATCACGGAGCGCAAAAAAGCCGAAACTGAGCGAATAAGGTTTACCAATGAACTGTTTCAACTTAACCAAGCTTACGAGCGTTTCGTCCCCAATCAATTCCTCCAGTTTCTAAATAAATCAAGCATTGTCGATGTGGAATTGGGCGACCAAGTGCAGTTGGAAATGTCGGTTTTGTTTTCCGACATTCGCGACTTCACTACGCTTTCGGAAAGTATGACGCCGGAGGATAATTTCAAATTTATCAATTCCTATCTTTCTCGTATGGAACCAGTTATTAATGAAAACAACGGGTTTATTGATAAATATATTGGCGATGCGATTATGGCGCTGTTTAGCGGCGAGGCCGATAATGCGGTGAAAGCGGGAATTGCTATGATCGATCGCCTCGTTGAATACAATCACCACCGCGCTAATTCTGACTGTGGGCCGATTCAAATAGGGATTGGAATTAATACGGGTTCTTTGATGCTGGGAACGGTGGGTGGTCAAAATCGCATGGAGGGCACAGTAATTTCCGATGCGGTGAATTTAGCTTCTCGCGTGGAGGGATTGACAAAAAATTATGGGGTGTCGCTGTTAATTACCCAGGAAACTTACTCGCGTTTAGAAAATCTATCCCAGTACGCAATCCGCACCCTCGATACGGTAAAAGTCAAGGGAAAATCTGAAGCGGTGACGGTTTATGAGGTGTTTGATTGCGATCGCCCAGAAATCAAAGCGGGCAAGTTAGCTACGCTGGAATTGTTTGCCGAAGCCTTGGCAATTTATTCGGAAGGGAAGTTAGCTAAAGCGGCACGGTTGTTTGCCGAGTGTTGGCGTCAGAATCCGGGCGATCGCGTGGCTAAAATTTATTGGGAACGCTGTCAGTCTACATTAGTGTCAACTGAAGACTGACATCCTCGATATCAACATCGATATCGAAGTCGGAAGCCCCCTTTTTTATCTATTACCAACCCGAAAAAAGGTCGATCGTTTTTTAGTAGCCTAAAAGGGCGATCGCTTAACCGGAACCGATCGCGCTTTTCCAGCATTCTCGCGCAATTTCCCAATCTTCCTGCGTGTGAATTACCAAAATTCTCGCCGCTGAATCCACTGTCGCAATATCTTCATCAACTGGCGACAGTTGATTCTTCTCCCCATCCAATTTTAAACCCATAAATCCAAAAGCTTCGCAAGCCGCCGATCGCACAACAGCCGAATTTTCCCCAACACCCGCCGTAAAAATCAAAGCATCCAACCCTCCCAAACTCGCCAGCATCGCCCCAATTCCGGCGCGCAAACGGTGGATGTAAATATCCAATGCAAGTTGAGCTCTCTCATTACCTTGGGTAATGGCATCTCCAATCTGCCGCATATCGCTAGATACCCCAGAAATCCCTTTTAAACCAGAATTTCGATTGAGAATATCATCAAGTTTCTCAGAAGTTAAATTGGATTGTCTTAACAGATGAATTAGAATGCCTGGATCGATCGCACCCGATCGACTTCCCATCATCAAACCATCCAAAGGAGTAAAACCCATTGTCGTGTCAACACTCACGCCCCCCCGAATCGCGGCCAGAGAACATCCGTTGCCCAAATGACAGCTAATTAGCCGCAAATCTGGCAAATCGCGGTTCAGAATTTGAGCCGCCCTGCGAGCGCAATATTGATGGCTAATGCCGTGAAAACCGTAGCGGCGAATCCCGTTTTCGAGCCATTCGTAGGGGCCTGGATAAACAAACGCAGCGGGAGGCAATTGTGCGTGAAAAGCTGTATCAAAAACTGCTATTTGCGGCACATTTTCGAGGATGTTTTCAACAATTTCGATGCCTTCGAGATTGACGGGATTGTGTACGGAAGCGAAAACAGATAAACGGGCGATCGCCTCTTTAACATCCGGTGAAATCAACGTACTTTGCTGATAGTCTTGCCCGCCGTGTACGACGCGGTGGCCGACAATATCAATCTCGTTTAAATCATTAATGGTTTGAGTTTTTCCCCTGCAAAGAGTCTCCAGCATTCGAGAAATAGCAGCTTGGCGAGACTTCGATGCAACTTCTTCCTCAAGCCGATCGCCTTTTGCGGTTTTGACTTTCAACTCTGCTATACCCTGCTGGTGAGTCCAGTCTATTTGAGCTGACCACAGGGGCTGCAAAGGTCGATCGGGTAGGACATCGTTTAACTCGTAAAGACAGCTCTTTTGACTGCTAGAACCCGCATTTAACACCAGTATTTTCATGGCAAATTCAAATCAAGTAAAGGTTAAAATTATCCAAAAATTGTTTGTAGCAAGGACTTTAGTCCTTAAAAATTGAGCGTTAAGGACTCAAGTCTTTACTACAAACTTGTCGATCTTGAGAACATGGGAAAATTATTAAGATAAATGTCGAAATGTTAACTGTTAATGCAATGTGTAGCTAACAGTTGCATTTTTTTGATATATCTTCTGTTCAGATTTTCATTTACTAAATTTTAAGGAGTCGATCGATGTTTACACCAATTTTACTTGCCACTGTCGCCAGAACCGTAGAGTGGAGCCCCGCGATCGGTTTAATTATGATTATTTGCAATATTGCAGCCATTGCTTTCGGCAAATCAACCATCAAAAATCCTCACACAGGCCCAGCCGCGCCCTCATCGGATATGTTGGGCGGCTTGAGTTTGGGTGCACTTGTGGGAAGTCTCTGCTTCGGTCATATTTTGGGAACGGGTACGATTTTAGGATTGTCTTACCTCGGTGCGATTTAGTTGAAGACTGTAGGGTGCGTCCCCGCACCTTACCGCCAATTTCAAGTACCGGGTAAATTGCGGAGAGTTTCATCCATGTACGATCGATCGCCCAAAACCTCCAGCATCGGCCCGCGCACACCAAACTTGACAATACTAACAGAAGCTGCTAGAGCAGCAATGCGATTGCGGTAACTTCCCAAATCAATCCCCAACAAACTGCACAGAATAATCCGAATAGTCGCCTTGTGCGAAACTACCAAAACATTACCATCATTGTACTTTTCCTGAATTTCTGCGATAACTAAGGACGATCGGCTAGCAATTTGCACAGAAGTTTCGCCATCATTCGGTGCATTCCAAGCCGGTTCCGTCAGCCAATTGACGTACTCTTGGGCATATTTTTCCCGGACAAACTCAACTGTTTCACCCTCCCACTTGCCGTACTTAATTTCCCTCAATCCGTCACGCAACTGCATTGCAATTCCTACAGCATCGCACAAAGGCTTCGCAGTTGCGATCGTTCGTTTCATGGGACTAACATAAACAGCACTCCAAGGCAATTTTGCGTAAGTTGCAGCAAACTGTTCAGCCATCATAGAACCTTCCGCTGTTAATTCCGGGTCGAGGTCGCCGCAGAAGCCGCCAGTCTTGCTGTAAACTGTTTCACCGTGCCGCAGAAAATAGATTTTTAAGCTCATATATAGCAGTTTTATTTGATTGGTGAAATAGACTCTTATTGAACGAACCGCAGAGGAAGAGGGAAGAATAAATTCTCGATCGCCCTAGGGACATGATAATGCCCATTGGTGCCAATTTAAACTTCATCCCGCAGTCCGGCAGGGAGAGGTTTTAACCCCAGCCTCACAGATTGAATCCTAGCTGTGAGAACTCCTACCGCAGTTTTCAACCGCGTAAGGTAGAATCACGAAAAGACCCAAAAGAAACAGATGAAAGCCCATTAACTTGATTTTCGTCAAAAGATTCTTAAATCCTATAATAACAAGGAAAATGCGATCGGACAAGTTCCTCAACGTTTTAAAGTGGCTCAAAGCTTTGTACAAAAACTACTCAAACGCCCCAAATCCAACAAAAACTCTCACCTTTTTACCACAGGGTAGTAAATTTTATTCTGGCGTTGGCTCGAAAAATAGATATAGTCGAACAACTCTAGCAATCCTATGCCCGATTGCATCCAATGACCCCAAGCAGAACCCGATTCAGGATATGTGGTAACAAGCAAAACGCTTGCTCCGAGAGTATTACCATCTGTGTCAATCCTTTGCTGCCGTTAAATACCTATTTGAATTTGTCACTTAAGTAGATGAGTGAGAAAATACATACAGCATATTCCAGGTTGATGAAGTACAGCAGCCGCTATATTTATATTGTGTGATTTTAATATGTAGGGTGCGTCGCTGCGACCTTTTAAGTAGAACTTGCAGATTGACCCGTGGCGACGCACCTTACTTACTACAAGATTGTGTGTACTACATATACATGGAATATGCTGTAAGTAAGCTGTCGCGCATTTAAATTGCACGTACTCGGCGGGCGGGACGCCCAACCCCTACTCCCCACAAGAGTTTAATTGTTTTTTGACAGACAATTTAAATACAGAACAGCTTAGTCATTGCGAGGGTCACTCCGTGAAACGAAGCAATCGCAACGGTTGCGATCGATTTACATTTTGTTACATAGTTTAGTTGATTTGGGCATACCTACTTATCGTCAAATCTTTGACTTTTCAAAGCTTTTTACCTAGTGCTGTTTCTCACAGCTTATTTAGGAGTGGTATGGTTGAGAGTGACTGCAATTCGACATTTTGGTTCGCCTCGTCTAGTTTTTTGCCCCTCAACTAACACTTTGTCTATTTGCTCGACAGTCAAAGCCATCACAAGTCTTTTGCTATATTAGAGTAATTTTATGGTTAACACTAAGAAAGTGCAGACTTTGGAACGGCTAAAAACGAGTTTTACCTCTTGACAAAATAGACAATTGGTCTATCAAAGTGGCTTTGGGAAAAACAGGCGATCGTATCTTTAGTTTTTGATACAAGTCTTCCCTCTATCTAAAGATAGATATCAAGGCAACTTTTAACTGTTAAAATCCCAGAATGAGAGTTAAATTAAATATGACTCTGCAAGCCTTTAAACATAACCTTTGGGTTTTTAGTCAAAACTTTTCTACAGGTCTAAAATACGGGAATGCTTACACAAAATTTAACAAAATTTAATAAAAATTGAGTTTTTTAGCAGGCGAGAACGATGATTTATCTTCGGCTCTCTCTTCAACTAAGCATTCTAGCAAGCCGATAGAGAAAATTTTACTAACAGAAAAGAAACAAGGTATTGTAAAATCTTGTAAGAGGAGAGGCTTGCTGCCTCAAATATTAGGTATTTAAGCTTAAACCAACAAAAAATAATGTTGGGTGTCCAATGTCATATGGGCAAGCGACTCTCTCCAAACAAGCATTAATTGGAGTTTGAGGTGAAACGAATAACGATCGCATTCAGTATTTTTAGTGCAGTCAGCAGCACTCTTGTCAGTTGCACAACAGCTCCCCCAAAGGCTCAAAGCGGCAAACAAAGTTCAGAACTTTCATCAGTAGCAGTAGCAGTCCGCGACCTCGGCAACCCCTTCTTCGTACAAGTTGGTAAAGGTGCCCAGGCAGAAGCCAAAAAACTCGGCGGCGCCAACGTCAGGACAACACTCGTATCCAGCGGCGACGACTTAAATCAGCAATTTAACCAAATCGAAAACTTCATCGCCTCCAATGTCAGCATGATCGTACTCAATGCTGCTGATAGTAAAGGCATTGCCCCCGCCGTCGAAAAAGCCAAGCAAGCAGGAATTCCGATAATTGCAGTAGATACCGCCGCCGATGGAGGAGTTGATGCCACAGTTACTTCAAATAACGTGCAAGCTGGCGAAGTAAGCTGTCAATATATAGCCGATCGCTTGAAAGGAAAAGGCAGCGTTGTGATCATCAACGGGCCTCCCGTCGCCTCAGTGATTGAGCGAGTTCAGGGATGCCAGAGTGTCTTCTCCAAATATCCCGACCTCAAAGTTCTTTCCTCATCTCAGAACGCAGAAGGCAGCCGCGATGGGGGATTAAGAGTAATGAGCGATTTGCTCACTTCCTTCCCCAAAATAGACGCAGTTTTTGCAATTAACGACCCCTGTGCCATAGGTGCAGAATTAGCAGCCAAACAGTCACAAAGGAGCGAATTCTTTATAGTTGGCGTAGATGGCGCACCAGAAGCTCTAGATGCACTCAAACAGAACAACAGTCTATTTGTGGCTACAGCAGCGCAAGACCCATTTCGCATGGCAGCCAAAGCAGTTGAAGTCGGGAACAACATTCTCAAAGGAAACAAACCAGCCAATCCAAACATTCTCATTCCAGTCGCGCTGATCACTCGTGAAAACGTCAATCAGCATCAAGGCTGGACAAGTGAATAAAAAACCTAGAGTTTTCAGATTCACAAAAATCGAGCAGTTAAGCGGGGAAACTTTTAAATTAATCCCCAAAAAACCCAGGAGTTTTTGATGGAAAATCTCACACAAGAACACAGAAAAACTCAACCAATCCTCGAAATGCAAGGCATCACAAAAACCTTTCACGGTTTCAAAGCTTTGCACGATGTAAATCTGACTGTATATCCCGGGGAAGTCCACGCCCTCATGGGTGAAAATGGTGCAGGCAAGAGTACGCTGATGAAAATTCTTGCCGGAGCCCACATAGCCGATGAAGGAGAAATCAGAATAGACACTCAAGCTGTGAAGATGACAAACCCCAGTCAAGCCAGAGAATTGGGGATAGCCATTATTTATCAAGAGCTAAATCTCGCCCCCAATCTAACAGTTGCTGAAAACATTTTTATGGGGAGCGAACTCACAAAAAGAGGTGGTCTAATCGACCGAGACCGAATGCGGAGTCAGGCATCAGAGGTACTGCAAAACCTCGACGCAAGTTTTGATGCAGGAGACCTGGTTTCGACACTTTCAATTGCCGAACAGCAGCAAGTTGAGATAGCCAGAGCACTCAAAGACAAGAGCCGCATTCTAGTAATGGATGAGCCAACAGCAGCACTTTCAGACCGCGAGACAGAAAAGCTGTTTGAGGTAGTTCACCGCTTGCGGAAAGAGGGTATTGCTATTATTTACATCAGCCACCGGATGGAAGAAATTTACGCCCTTGCCGATCGCGTCAGCGTCATCCGAGATGGGGGGTATATTGGCTCTCTGGAAAAGCACGAAATTTCCGCCACTCGCCTAGTCGAAATGATGGTGGGTCGTTCTTTACAGGATTTGTACGAACACAAGCATCAAACAACTCTAGGTGCAGTGGTTCTGGAGGTAACAAACTTAAGTGACGGACGCAAAGTAAAGCCTGCAAGTTTCCAACTTCATGCAGGCGAAATTGTGGGTTTAGCCGGTTTAGTTGGCGCCGGCAGAACAGAACTTGCCCGCCTGATTTTTGGTGCCGATCGAAAGACCAGCGGTGAAATAAAACTCGAAGGTCGTCACCTCAATATTTCTGAACCCACTAATGCCATTGAATCAGGAATTGCCTATGTGCCAGAAGATATCAAAACTCGCTCTCCACTAAACATCTTAAGCCCAGATGATGCAATTGAAGCCGGAATTGCCTACGTGCCAGAAGATCGGAAAAATCTCGGTTTATTTCTCGATATGAGTTCGGGCGAAAATATCACCCTAAATATTTTGGATCGAGAGACAAAAGCTGGCATAATCAATTCCAAAAACCTGGCAAAAGTTGTGACAGATGCCATTCAAGACTTAGGCATTCGTCTTGCCAGTCCGAGCATCAGAGCAATGGATTTATCAGGGGGAAATCAACAAAAATTACTGTTAGCACGTTGGTTGGCCATTAATCCAAAGGTACTTTTGCTAGATGAACCGACGCGGGGTGTGGACATTGGGGCAAAAAGCGAAATTTATCGAATTATTAGCGAATTAGCAGCCAAAGGGGTAGCCATTTTGATGATTTCCAGCGAGTTGCCGGAAATTGTGGGAATGAGCGATCGTGTCTTAGTCATGCGGGCCGGAAGTCTCGTAGGTGAAGTCGGCGGATCGACTGGCGAAAAAATTACACAAGAGAACATTATGGCTTACGCCACTGGGGCAAGAGAGGTCAAAAAATCATGAGCGAAATGCAAACAAAAACCAGTAGAAATTCAGTCAGCGATCGCCAGAAAACAAGTAAAGCTCAAGCTTGGAGAAATTTTATCCAAGTTGCCGGTATTTTACCGATTTTGCTGGGAATCTGTATTATTTTTTCACTGGTAACGCCGAACTTTCTTTCTTTAGGAAATCTGATTAATGTCATTCGGCAGGCATCGATCAATATCGTGCTAGCTACTGGGATGACTTTTGTGATTTTGACGGGTGGAATTGACCTGTCAGTGGGGTCGATTTTGGGGGTGACGGCAGTAGTTGGGGTGTTGGTTTCATTAGTCCCAGGTCTCGGTTGGTTTGCGGTACCGGCTGCGTTAATAGCGGGAATCTGTTTGGGATTGCTCAACGGCTCGCTGATTGCCTATTTGGGTTTGCCTCCGTTTATCGTGACACTTGGTTCTTATACTGCTTTGCGGGGAGTTGCTTATTTGGTAGCTAACGGCACTACAGTTATCAATAGAAATCTCAATTTCGCTTGGATAGGTAACAGCTATGTTGGCCCTGTTCCCTGGTTAGTTATTATCGCTTTTCTCGCAGTTTTAGCGAGTTGGTTTGTATTGCGGCGGACTGTTCTCGGGAGGCATATTTACGCGGTGGGAGGTAACATTCGGGCAGCAAGACTGACAGGTATTAAGGTGAGTCGGGTGCTGTTGTTTGTTTACGGTGTCAGCGGGTTGCTTTCTGGTTTAGGTGGAATTATGAGCGCGTCGCGCCTCTACAGTGCGACGGGGATGTTGGGGCAAGGCTATGAATTGGATGCGATCGCTGCTGTAATTTTGGGAGGCACGAGTTTCACCGGTGGAATTGGCACTATTTGGGGTACTTTGCTGGGGGCTTTAATTATTGCTTTGCTTAACAATGGACTAACTCTGATGAATGTGTCTTTTTTCTGGCAGTTAGTTGTCAAAGGTTTGGTGATTATTATCGCTGTGACGATTGACAAAGTTCGCACCGGTTCTAGCGCAGCATGAGGGGTAAAAAAGGGTAAAAAAAAATATCCTAAAACTTGCATTTTTGCAGCGCGAAGCTAATCAGCATTTAAATTTCATCTAAACAAATAAGCTGTTGCGGCATTTAAATTGTCTGTCAAAAAACAATGAGTGGGGAGTAGGGGTTGGGCGTCTCGCCCGCCTCAAATATGCAATTTACAGCCGATTCCACGTTTATCGAGGACACCCGCCTATCGCTCAATCCCGCCGTAGGGACACGGCACGGCGCCGTGTCCCTACTTCATAAACCTGGGATACGCTGTAAATGCGCGACAGCTTAGGGTGACGTATCCTTACCCGCGAAATAGCCGCTCTGAAAAACCTACCCAGAGGTACCCAGACCTATACATATCTGGACATCTAGCGTTTTCTACTTGCTTCAACCGGAGGTGTCGGCACTTCTCCGTCCACAAGTCTTAACGAACTCAAGCTAAGTCCGATGCGTTCTATATTGATTGCAGCATTCAAATCGCGCTCGATAGACTGCCCGCAATTCAAACAGTCAAATACACGATCTTTTAGGGTTAATTCATCGTTTTTCCAACCACAGTGAGAACAGGTTTTGCTACTAGGTTCCCATCTCGAAATTATTGCTAATTCTGAACCGTAAAGCTGACACTTATACTCTAACTGTCGTCTGAATTCGTAGAATCCAAGCAGAGCCACTGCACCAGCCAAGCGTCCAAATTTTAGCATTCCAGACACATTTAAGTCCTCAATGCAGACAACTTTGAACGTTTTAGCTAGAGCGGTTGTGAGCTTGTTTAAGAAGTCTTTGCGGATACAGACCAGCCGATAATGCAAACCAGCTATGCGGTTTTGGAAATCTTTATAGGACTTCGAGCCGCGTTGCTTGTTGCGGTTCAGATATTGCAGCTTGGCAATATGAGCTTTGATGCGCTTGTACTCTTCAGGTGCATCAAAAATCTGTCCATCAGAGCAAGTGGCAAACTGTTTCACTCCTAAATCAACACCCACCGAAAGATTGGTTTTCTCTGTCGGTTGCGGCTCAACTTCTATTTTGAAACTTATAGACCACTTATCGGATTGGCGACTGATAGTAACGTTTTTAACTTGAACTTGTGGCAAGCTCTCAAACGTTTTGAGAACGCCAATGACAGGCACTTGAATATGATGAACACCCAAGATTTTGATTGCTCCATCTAAGGTGAAAGAATCCTGAGACTTTCCTTTCCTCTTGAATTGTGGTGTTTTCGCGGTTTTCTTGAAAGCTCTATCCCAAGCCTCTCTAAGCTGCCTTAATGCGTACTGCGGTGCACATTTGCTCGATTTATAATACCAGGGATTCTCCGGCTTCACGATCGCAACTAACAATTTATGCAAGTCAATCGCGCTGGGGAATTTCAGCTTTTCTGTTGGATGGGCTTGATTGTGTTTGAGAATCTGTTCAGTCAGCCATAATCCCCAATTCCAGGCGTGTCTAGCAGTCCCAGCGTGCTGGGCTAATGCCGTTCGTTGTTGGTTGTTAAGGTTTAGTTCGGTTTTGAATCCCAAAAGCATTGATTCGAGATATCAATAGGTGCTAAATATTAATATAGCAATATATGAGCTACATGAGAATGCCTTTTCAGAAACATCATAAACAAGGTGCAAAGCCAATGGGAAGTGAACCGATGGATCGCAATCCGGTTTGTTTTAACGTCAGCAAAGGTGTAAAGGAAAAACTCAAAGCCATCCCAGATTGGAAGGAACGGCTGAGAGAATTTGTCGATCGGTTGATCGATGAATCTGGACAAAATGAGTAGCAATGTATAGTTATGGATAGAAATTATCGAACAGCTTTCGACCCTCTGCTAACCCGGAGCACCCGATCGCACACTTTGATCTCCTGTCGTTGTCGGATCTTTCGTTTCCTTCGTCGGCGTTTCAGACTGAACCGCGCCCCCGTGCGGCCACTTCCAGTCGCGGATTTCCGGCATATCATCGCCGTGTTCGGTAATGTATTGCCTGTGTTCGATCAGCTTGTCGCGGATGGCTTGTTTGCCGTAAGCAGCAGCATAACCGAGTTTCGGCACGCGATCGAGTACATCTCCAACCAAATGGAATCGATCGAGATCGTTAATTACCACCATATCAAACGGCGTAGTAGTCGTTCCCTCCTCCTTGTAACCGCGAACGTGAATATTCGGGTGATTTTTCCGGCGGTAAGTCAACCGGTGAATCAGCCAAGGATAGCCGTGAAAAGCAAAAATCACCGGCTTATCTTTCGTGAACAAAGCATCAAAATCCTTGTCAGACAAACCGTGGGGATGTTCTGTCGAAGGCTGAAGCGTCATCAAATCCACCACATTCACCACCCGCACTTTTAACTCGGGATAATCTCGGCGGAGAATGTCAACAGCAGCCAAAGTTTCCAGCGTCGGAACATCACCCGCGCAAGCCATCACCACATCGGGTTCGCCGCCTTTATCGTTGCTAGCCCACTCCCAAATGCCGAGGCCTGCCGTACAGTGTTTAATCGCAGCATCCATATCCAAATACTGCAATGCCGGCTGCTTCCCAGCAATAATCACGTTGACATAGTGGCGGCTGCGGAGACAGTGATCGGTAACAGACAGCAAAGTGTTCGCATCCGGCGGCAAATAAATCCGCACAACTTCCGCTTTCTTGTTAATTACGTGGTCGATAAAACCCGGATCTTGGTGAGAAAAACCGTTGTGATCTTGCCGCCAAACGTGAGATGTTAGTAAGTAATTCAGAGAGGCGATCGGTCTGCGCCAAGGAATGTGGCGAGTAGTTTTCAACCACTTAGCGTGTTGGTTGAACATCGAATCGATGATGTGAATAAACGCTTCGTAACAGGAGAAAAAGCCGTGGCGTCCCGTCAGCAAATAGCCTTCCAGCCATCCCTGACACATATGTTCGCTGAGGACTTCCATCACGCGGCCGTCGGGAGAAATGCGATCGTCCTCCGGCAAAATACTACCAGTCCACACCCGGTCTGTCACCTCAAACACCGGATCGAGGCGGTTTGATGCAGTTTCGTCAGGCCCGACAATGCGGAAATTCTGGTTCTCCTGATTGAGTTTCATCACATCCCGCAAGAAACGGCCGGTAACGCGGGTGGCTTCTGCCATTACAGTGCCTGGTTTTTGCACGTCAACGGCGTAGTCCTCAAATTTTGGCATTTTCAAGTCTTTTAGCAAGATGCCGCCGTTAGCGTGCGGATTTGCCCCCATCCGCCGATCGCCCTTGGGTGCGAGTTCCGCCAATTCTGCAATTAGTTTGCCCTTGTCGTCGAAGAGTTCTTCGGGCTTGTAGCTTTTCATCCAATCCTCCAGGAGTTGGACGTGTCCGGGCTTAGAAGCCATTTCAGCTAATGGGACTTGGTGCGATCGCCAAGAACCCTCAGTTTTCTTACCGTCCACTTCCTTCGGCCCCGTCCAGCCTTTGGGAGTTTTCATCACAATCATCGGCCACTGAGGGCGATCGGAATATCCCTCTGTCCGGGCTTTTTCCTGAATCGCCTTAATTTCGCCAATGACTGTATCGAGAGTTGCAGCCATCAACTGGTGCATGGTTTCCGGGTCTGAACCTTCCACCCAATAAGGTTTGTAGCCGTAACCGACCATCAAACTTTCCAATTCCTCGCGCGGAATGCGGGCCAACAGCGTCGGATTGGCAATTTTGTAGCCGTTCAAGTGCAAAATCGGCAACACGGCCCCGTCCCGAACCGGGTTGAGAAACTTGTTAGAGTGCCAGCTAGCAGCCAATGGGCCGGTTTCCGCTTCCCCGTCGCCGACAACGGTCGCCACGATTAAATCGGGGTTATCGAAGGCCGCCCCGTAAGCGTGGACGAGGGCGTAGCCGAGTTCCCCGCCTTCGTGAATCGAGCCCGGAGTTTCCGGGGCGACGTGGCTGGGGATACCGCCGGGAAAGGAGAACTGTTTGAACAGCCGTTTGATACCCTCTTCATCTTCGGAAATGTTCGAGTAATATTCGCTGTAAGTTCCTTCTAAGTAAGTGTTGGCCACCAAGCCCGGCCCGCCGTGTCCGGGGCCTGCGATGTAGATAGCGTTGATGTCTTGCGCTTTGATGATGCGGTTGAGGTGAACGTAGATGAAGTTGAGGCCTGGAGTAGTGCCCCAATGTCCGAGGAGTCTCGGTTTGACGTGTTCGATTGTGAGGGGTTCTTTGAGTAGGGGGTTGTCGAGGAGGTAGATTTGTCCGACGGACAGGTAGTTTGCCGCGCGCCAGTAGGCGTTCATTTTGTGTAGTTCTGAGTCGGAAAGCGGCTTTAATTGCGGGATCTCGGTTGTTCCTAGCATCATCAGCGATTGACTCCTAAGTAGTGGTTGTTTTGTAAAGTGCGATCGTGAAGTGCGATCGATATTGTAACTGACGCGGATATTATTTGGTTACTTGAGACACTCTTTATGTTGACTCCCTGTTTCACAAGCAAACAATTGAATTGTATACCAGTTTTATCTAAATCCAAGTTTAAATCAACGTTAATTTTTGGGTAACAAGCTGGCATTTTTTACCGAGGGCGGCAGGTTGCGGGGGTGAAAGCCTGCGGGAATAAAAAAGATACTTTTCTAGGTAGAGGCAAGAATGATTTATATTCGATATTCCAATTTTTAATTATGGAGCTATAATGGAAAAGTTCAACATTAAATCTGAAGGGGGCCTTAATGCTACCTGTTAGAAAAAAACTTGTGACTGATGAAGCAATGCGTCCAGTTGCAGTGCTGATTGATTACGAGGACTGGCAGAAAATTGAGCAACTGTTAGAGACTCTGATAATTCAAAAGACAGAAAAGAGTAATTTAGCAAAGTATGCGGGTGTCATTAAATTAACTCAAGACCCATTAGAGTACCAGAGACAAATTAGGGAGGAGTGGGATTGAGTCAAGCTTTAATTGTGTTAGATACCAATGTAGCGTTGTACTACTTGGGCGGTCGCTTAATAAATCCATTACCAGCAGGACAATATTTTGTTTCTGTGATAACTGAGATAGAATTATTATCTTATCCTAGTCTTAGTTCTGAAGAAGAGGTACTGATTCGTGATTTCTTGACTAATGTTACAGTGGTTGGGCTGGATAGTAATATCAAGGATTTGGCGATCGCTTTGCGGAAAACTTACAGGCTCAAACTTCCCGATGCCGTAGTTGCAGCAACAGCAAAGTTTCTCAATGCAATGCTGCTGACGAATGATATCAAACTGACTAATTTAACAGAGATTAATACTGAGTCCGTACAAATTTTGTAAAAAAGGGCGATCGCACTTTCATCAAGGTTTTGAAAAAAGTGCGATCGCCTTTCAATTTTCTTTCCAACAACAGCTAGAAAGTCCCACTGATTCTGTTTAACCATTGATTGCCATCAGGTGTTTTTCCCGCAATACCAAATTCATCTGTTATGCGAGTAGTATCAGTCATTAAAGTACCATCTTTATTTATCCTGATTCCGTAAAACTTTCTACACAAGCTGAAACCTTACCACTGCGGTATTATAGCCTGCACCCGAGATGACGGTATTCCTAGACTGAGTGCGAATATTCATGATGCGATATCTATGGCTGAGACACTAACGGGAAGAGTGATTCGTGTCGATCGCACTCTCGCCGCCATCTATACAGCACTTCCGGATGTTATGAGGTACAGTAGCAGCAATTAGTAAACCAGTTTTTAAGATGTTTCGGATTAATTAAGTCAAGAGCCACAGCAATTATGGTGTCAACCATTTTAGTGGTGGTTGGTGAAAACTGTCGCAATAAAGATTTGAGTTGCGACCACCATAATTCAATTGGATTAAAATCAGGAGATTCTGGGGACAAACACAAGATAGAAGCACCCACCGCTTCAATCTACGGGCTTAATTGAATCTACTTTATGCGCTGGTAAGTTATCAATTCACGTCTACTGCTCCCGACCACAATTGTGGCACTAAACATTTCAAGGGTAAACACCTCAAATGCTTGGCCCCGCCATCGAGTTGTCCGCAGTCATTAATGCCACTACTTGCGCGAGACTAATTGCACCAATTACTGTGACTTTCTTGCCTCGATAAAAAGGTTTGACCGCATAGGCTCTCGTGCCTCGTTGGGAACGTGCATGAGTTCTGGTTAAACAAGCGCAATACTCCAGTCTCATCTAAAAAGACTAGATTTTTGGGCTCGATATGCTTGACTTTTTCCCAATACTCTAACCTTAATTTCATGACTCTTTCAGTGCCGGCTTGGCTACTTTTCACTGTGTTTTTTTTAGGATTTAATCCCAACTTCTGTAAGGCGTTACACATAGCTGTTCTACCCACCCAATTTCCCGGATTCTGGGCAAATAACTCACACAATTCTAGTAAGGTTGCATCGGGATGTGCTGCCACTATTTCTCTCAACTCTGCTGTGGAATTATTCAAATGACTGTATCTCGGTTTACCACTCTCGTTTCGGCTGTAAATTCCCCTCGATTTTTTGTTGCTTGACCAGTTTTTGAAAAGAGCTTTTACTGACGGAAAATATCGCTGCTGTTTTTCCTATCGACAGCTTCTGATCTTGATGGGCTGCTACTATTTTTGTTCGCAAATCTACTGAATATACTTTCATTGGTATATTTTTTTAATCTATTCTTATTGTACCTCATAACACCCGGAAGTGCTGTAAGATGCAAATAAATTTATTGGTTTACTGAAAATAGGAAAATTCGCGGGAGTGACAAATGAATCTTTATTTGGGAATAGATTTCGGCACGACTGGCGCGCGATCGACTGTCATAGACTCCCAGGGTACAATACATTGTGAGACTGAATATACTTTTGCTAACAACGGGCAACAACAGCCTGAATTGCCCTCGGTGTGGCAAAAGGCGCTGTGGGACTCGATCGACCAAATTCCCCCAACAATCCGCCGTCAGGTAAGGGCGATCGCCATTGACGGTACATCCTCCACTGTCATGCTGTGCGATACCGACGGTATACCAGTATGCGAACCGATTTTATACAATGATGCGCGCGGTGCAGCAGTGACAGAGAAGTTGCGGGCGATCGCGCCGCATAACCACACAGTATTAAGCGCTACATCCAGTCTGGCTAAACTCCTGTGGTGGCAGGAGGGCGGGCTAGAAGCCCACCTGACAACACAATTCAGTCTTTGTGGAACAGGCATCTTGCCTGTTGTTGAGAAGCTTTATTTCCTGCATCAAGCTGACTGGTTGGCATTTCTGCTGCACGGCAAATTGGGAATTAGCGACTATCACAATGCTTTGAAACTCGGTTTCGATGTTGATACTTTGTGCTATCCGAATTGGCTGATAGAGGGAATTGCGGGCGCTGCAACGCCTGATTTGCCGCAAGTTGTCGCACCGGGCACGCCTGTGGGGGAAGTGAGAGCTCAAGTGGGCGATCGCTTCGGATTTCCCCGCGATTGTATGATTTGTGCTGGTACAACCGATAGCATCGCAGCATTTTTAGCAAGCGGTGTCAATTTACCGGGGGAAGCAGTAACTTCTCTCGGTTCTACACTAGCAGTCAAACTGCTAAGTCATACCCGCGTAGATGATTCTAGATACGGGATTTACAGTCACAAATTAGGCGATTTGTGGTTGGTTGGAGGTGCTTCTAATACCGGAGGTGCAGTGCTGCGACACTTTTTTACTGATGCTGAGTTAGAGAATTATAGCACACAAATCGCTCCTGAACAAGAGAGTTTGCTGGATTATTACCCATTGTTGAAAAAGGGCGATCGCTTTCCGATTAATGACCCGAATTTGCCGCCCCGACTCGAACCGCGTCCCACTGATTCAGTGGAATTTCTGCACGGTTTGCTAGAAAGCATAGCGCGGATTGAAGCGCGGGGATATCAATTATTGCAAGAATTCGGTGCAACTCGTTTAACAAAAGTTTATACTGCTGGTGGCGGGGCAAAAAATTCGGTTTGGAGTGCGATTAGAAAGCGTTCTTTAAAAGTCCCTGTTGAAACGCCAATTCATACTGCGGCTGCTTATGGAAGTGCGTTATTGGCGAAGCATGGAACGCAAATTTAAAGGTGGTAAATTGGAAGTGCGATCGCAGTCGATCAAAACTGAAATGGGAGGAAGCAAACATTCTGATATATTGTTTTAAGTTGTTATCCCTAAAAATTAAGGACAATGGCAAAGCTACCTGATGACATCCTGAACACAATTTTTACCTTGCAGCGGCGGCTAGTACAGCGCGGCGGAAATCAACAGACCATATTGGTAGGATTGGTGAGAAAATAATCTAGTCTGGTTAAAAACCG